>CAMVJN010000174.1 GCA_947167825.1 uncultured Selenomonadales bacterium
TCCATCATCAAAAAGTCCTTGAGCTTGTAGTGGTAAACCGTGCTGGTGGAATAATCGATGCCGTCATTGGTGATGAGGATTTTCTTCATGGAATTGTCCATTTCCCTGAATGCGGCAAATTCCCGCGCATACGCTTTGTCCTCCGCAACGCTGTATGCGACCTGCACCATGTAGACCTTGCCGCCTTTCACGGCGCGGAAGTCGATCTCTTTGCCTTTATGGCTGTACGCGGAAATCTCATACCCCATATAGAGCAGTTCGTTCAGCACGACATTTTCCAGATTGTGGGTCAGGTCGTAGCGTTCCCCCACGCGCCGAATGCTGTTCAGAGAAACGTCCTCGTCGTAGAGCTTGCTGTAATAATCCAGCTTCGCTTTTGCCTTTGGGGAATACAGGGGCAAGTCCTGAATGACATAGGCCTCTTTCAGGTAACCGAGGTACTTGATGACCGTGGGGACGGACACGGAAACGTTCTGCCCTTTCATATAGTCCGCAATGGAGCTGGCGCTGAATATTCGGGCGTTGGAAACGAGCACATAATCCACGAGGCGCTCGAATATGTCCTTTTTTCGGATGGCGTATCGGTTTTCGAGGTCGTTGTAAATAATCGTGGCGTTGAGATCGTTCAGGTATCGCTTCATGGAGTCCTCGTCCGGCCGCTCCAGCGCCGCAGGGAATCCGCCCCAGATCAGATAATCGTCGATCCCGAAGCGTCGCCCCAACTGGTCGGCGTATGCTTTTGCTTCCCGGTAGACGAAAGGGCGCGCCCGAAAGGAAACATAGCGCCCGGACAGCTCTTTCGTGAACTCTTTGGACAAGAGCCGGGAATTGCTGCCGGTGATGAATACGGACACATTGGAAAGGCGGAGCGTCCGGCAGGCCTCGCTCCAGCCCTCCACATTCTGCACTTCGTCCAGAAACAGATAGAGTTTTTCTTCTCCGAGATATCCGTTCACATGGGCAAGGAGCGCGTCGGCGTTCGGAATCCGGGTGCGGAGCGGACGCAAATCGAAATCCAGGAACAGGCACTTTTTCCCGGCGGCTTCCAGCTCCGACTGAACCTGTTTCAAAATCACGGACTTTCCGCATCGTCGGACCCCCGTGATGATCTTGACGAGGTCGCTTTCGTAGAAAGGCCGGATTTGAGACAGATAGTGTTCACGGATAATCATTTGTGTCCCTCCTTTACCTGATATTCTACTTTAAGATTTTACGCCGGTCAACAAAATTTTAAAGTAGTATTTTAAGATTTTGCTCATATTAAAAAATCTTAAAGTAGGCATAAAAAGCAAAAGGAACGGCCTCCGCAGGGAAGCCGCTCCTTTTGCCGCTGCATCCGGCGGCGCAGCTCAGCAATATTATTCCTTTGGCTCTTTCAGCGTGAAGGAAGCGGCCGCTCCGAGGGCGCCGACAATCCAGAGGATTTGGAGCGCGGCGGCGAGGCCCCAGCGGTCGGCGGCCCAGCCGACGACGGGCGCGAAGACGCCTCCGATGGTCGTCGTCAGGCCGAGGGTGACGCCCGAGGCGAATCCCGCGTTCTTGCCCAGATATTTCTGTCCGAGCACGACGACCGGGCTGTACGGCAAAAAGAGCGCGATTGCCGCCGGCACGAGCAGGAGCGAGGCGAACAGGACGGTTTCGCTGTTCACGAGGAAGAACATGGCCGGAACCATTATCACAAACGCGCCGCGCAGGACGGGCACAAACCCGACGCGGTCGGCGAGCAGGCCGCCGCAATAGGTGAACAGGGCGCCCATGGTGAAGAGCAGGGAGAGCGCCATCGTTCCCTGCTTCGGCGTGGCGCCGAGGACGCTGATCCAGAAAATCGGGATGAATGTATTGGAAAGCGTGAAGCCGAGGGAACGGGCGAAGATGGTCACGGACAGCCGTCCGAAGGACGCCCAGTCATTCTTCCGCTGTCCGGACGCTCCTCGCGAGGTATGCGGGCTCGCAGCTTCGGCGGACTTCGTCATGCGGGGAAGCAGCCGGACGATGGCGAAGGCCGCCGCCGCGTTCACGAGACCGAACAGCGCCAGCGAACGGATGCCGAGGGTGTAGGCGCAGAAGCCCGCGACGATCGGCCCGACCGCGAATCCGGCATTGCCGCCGACGGAAAAGGTGGACATCGCCTGCCCCTTGCGCGCCCCGGCAATCCGCCCCGCGAAAAGCGCCGCCTCCGGATGGAACAGCGCGCTGCCGAGGCCGCAGACCATCGCGGCGGCGAAAATCATCCAATAGGACGAGGAAAAACCGATGAGCGTGATGCTGAGTCCGCAGAAAAGCGGTCCCAGCGGGATAAACCAGGGCAGGGAAATCTTGTCGGAGTAATATCCGAAAAGAGGCTGGAGCACCGAGGAAAGCAGCACGTTCGCGAAGACCAGCGAAGCCGCCTCCTGGTACGAAAGCCCGTAGTTCGCGATGAAGTACGGCAAAAGCGCGGGAATCGCGCTCTGCGCCCAATCGACGCAGGCGTGTCCCAGCGCGAAATAGTAGATGGATTTGTCCAGGTTTTTCATACGTTTCCTTCTTCCCGCCGCAAAGAAGCGGTTTCTTCTGCCTGTATTTTATAATGAAAGTTTTTCTTTGGGAAGAGCCGGATTCAGGATACGGCTATCATTTTTTATATAGAGAAAGCAGATACCGATACTGTGTTATTGTTTATCGTTGTGCAGTAATCCATAATATGCGATAATGCATGTATGGAATATCATGCCCGCGCTGGACAAAGGTGCGGAGCAAAGCAACGGGGGGGACGGATATGAAGAAAATCATCGCGATCAACGGCAGCCCGCGGCGGAACGGCAACACGGCGGAACTCCTGCAGCACGCGCTTCGCGGCGCGTCGGATGCGGGGACGGAGACGGAGCTGGTCCATCTTTACAGTCTGAAATTTACGGGCTGCCTCAGCTGTTTCTATTGCAAGCGGAAGGACGTGGCCCACGGCGTCTGCGCGCTGAAGGACGACCTCGCGCCGGTTTTGGAGCGGCTGAAGCAGGCGGATGCGCTGATCATGGGCGCGCCGATTTATTTCATGAACTTATCCGCAGGGATGCTGGCCTTCATCGAACGGCTTTTCTTCTCGAACTACATTTACAGCGAGGAGATTCCTACAGTGTTCCCGAAGTCCCTGCCCCACGCCTTCATTTACACGATGAATATGACGGAGTCCCATGTAGAGCAATTCAAGATGCGGGAGCGGCTGGGGATTTATGAGGGCTCTGCGGCGCGAATCCTGAGAGCGGAGACGAAAAACCTTTGGGCGTATAACACCTATCAATTCAGCGATTACTCGAAATACGAGTCCTCGATCTTCAACGAGCCGGAAAAGGCGGCCTACCGCAAAGAGATTT
>CAMVJN010000175.1 GCA_947167825.1 uncultured Selenomonadales bacterium
GGACGCTGCGCCAGCGGCAGCTTTGCGGCGCAGGCCTCTTTCCGCATCCAGCCCACCTGCATGAGCATGGGCGAAGCGGCGGGCATCGCGGCGGCGTGGGGCGTCAGGCACGGCGTCGAGGCGAACGCGGTGCGCTGGGAGCAGATCCCGAAAAGCGAGCGCAGCTACGTCAGCGAAGGATAAGGGCGGACAGGACGGAGGAAGGAACAAGGTTTGTTATCATGGCAGGGGGAGCAGACGTATGAAAAAAGTTTTTGCGGTATTGTGCGCGGTTTTTGTTCTCGTGGCGTCCGGCATTGCCGGCGCTTCGGATTTGGAGCCGTCGCCGGACTGGGTGGCGGAACTGCCCCAAGCGAAGAATGCGGACCAGCTTTTCGTTGTCGCAGGGGTCGGCAAGACGACGGCGTGGGTTTCCATGCACGAAAAAGACCAAGAGGGGAATTGGCGCGTGGTGATGACGACGCCCGGATTTATCGGCAAGGAAGGATTGGGCAAGACGCAAGAGGGAGACGGCAGGACGCCGGTGGGGACGTTCCGCTTCAATGCGGCTTTCGGCATCGCGGAGGATCCCGGCTGCGCCATTCCCTATACGCAGGTGGACGAAAATATCTACTGGTCGGGCGACGACCGTCCCGGCATGAAGTATAACCAAATGGTGGACGTTCGCGAACTGCCCGGTCTTGATACCGAGGGCAGCGAGCATATCGTGGATTATGATCCGCATTATACCTACGCTATGAATATCAGCTACAATGAAGCCGGAACGCCGGGTCTTGGCTCCGCTATCTTCCTCCACTGCTTCGGCCCATACAAGCCGTATACGGGCGGATGTGTCGCCATCCCCGTGGCGGATATGCGTTTCGTGATGCAAAAGGTTCATCCGGACTGCGTGGTCGTCATCGGCGATCTGAGAAAACTTTCGCCGGAAACCGCAGCGGCTTGGAAAATCTGAAAAAAAAGGACAAAAAAAGAGAGCCACACGGCTCTCTTTTTTGTATCGGGATTATTCTGCCGTGAACGGCAGCAGGGCGATGTTGCGCGCGCGCTTGATGGCGAGCGTCACCTGGCGCTGGTGCTTCGCGCAGTTGCCCGAGATACGGCGGGGCAGGATCTTTCCGCGCTCCGTGATGAAGCGGCGGAGTTTGCCCGCGTCCTTATAATCGATGTGATCCACTTTGTCTACGCAGAAGGAGCAGACCTTCTTGCGCGGACGACGGCTTCTGTCACGTCTGATCACGATTCGTTCCTCCTTTAAAACGGAATATCATCGTCAGTTACCGAAGCATTGTCAAAAGGCGGCGGCGCTGCTGCGGGCGCCGGGGCGGCGGCTCTCGGGGAGAATCCGTCCTCCATGCCGACATCGCCCTGCGGGCGCGGCCCAGCGAACTCGATATGATCGACATTCACTTCGGTCACGTAGCGCTTGGACCCGTCCTGCGCTTCGTAGCTGCGCGTCTGGATGCGTCCCTCGACGAGAATCTGGCTTCCCTTGCTGAGATAATGCCCGGAAAATTCCGCCAAGCGTTCCCAAGCCACCAAATTGATGAAGTCCGCCGTCTGTTGGCCGGGCTGTATGTTCGCGCGGCTGATTCGGCGATCGACGGCAATCGTCATGCGCGATACTTGACGTCCAGCCTGTGTCGTGCGGACGTCGGGATCGCGCGCGAGGCGACCCATCAAAATTACCTTGTTCATGGCAATGCCCCTTCCTGACTTCTTCTTACTCTTCTACCGGCGCTTCTTCCGCGGGCTTGGCAGCTTCTTCGGCAAAGCCTTCGGACTTCACGATCATGTGCTTGAGAACGTCGTCCGTAATTTTCATGACACGGTCGCATTCTTTCACACAGTCCGGCTCGCATGTCACGTAGAACAGGCAGTAAAAGCCGTCGGTGCAGTCTTTGATCGGATAGGCGAGCTTGCGCCGGCCCCAGCGATCTTCTTTATCGATGGTGCCACCGTTGTCTGCAATCAGCTTGGAGAATTTCCCGATGACGGCTTCCGTCGCCTCGTCCTCCAGCGGCCTCACGATAAATATGACTTCGTACTTTCTCACGAAATCACCTCCTCTTTGGACTTTGGCTCCCTCTTTCCGGGGAGCAGGGAAGGCTTAAAATATGGAAAACATTTCAAACCCATTCGACCGAAGTATTATAATGCCTTAGTTCAGAGTTTGTCAAGGACAAACTCTCCTATGTGGCATTTCCCTAAAGGACTAGCTTCGCGTCGCAACGAGACAGGAAATACACTGTCTCCTGTTGTTTTGCTAGTCCTCTGCCGTTAGGGAACCACTGAATAAGTCCCTCCGCGCCTCTGCCGGGTCTTTTTCCGCCTGTCGTCGTCAAATCCCTCTCGACGTAGCGATGCTACGCCTTCGAGGGCTTTTCCTAGACAGTCGAAAAAATCCCTCGACAGATGCACGAATTGACTTAATCAGTGTTTCCTTAGAGGTTTTTGGAGGGCATTATTGTCGAGTTATACCATTGCACTTTTTTGATTGCAAGGGAAAATTGTATTTTACGCGAGGAACGCACAGAGGAGGCGCGTCAGTGCGTCCTGGTCGGCGGCGGCCATCAGCTCGCGGGCGGAGTGCATGGCGAGAAGCGGCACGCCGACGTCCTGCGCACGGATGCCGAGACGGGCTGAGGCCATCGAGCCGAGAGTGGAGCCGCCGGGGATGTCGGAGCGATTCGCGAAGGTCTGGAACGGAATCTCCTGTTCCGCGCAAAGCGCGGCGATTATCGCGGACGAGGCTGCGTCGCCCGCATAGGATTGGCTGGCGGCGCGCTTGACGATGAGTCCCTGCCCGAGGCGCGGGCGGTTCGTCGGGTCGGCTTTGTCCTCATAGTTCGGATGCAGGCCGTGGGCGGCGTCGACGGAGAGCAGGAAGCCCTGCGCGAGATCGTCGGCGAGGTCGTCGGCGTCGAGACTGAGGCCGCGGTAGATCGCTTCGAGCAGATGGGGAAGCAGCGAGGAGTCCGCACCCTGTTTCGTGCGGCTGCCGACTTCTTCGTGGTCGAAGAGCGCGACGACGCGGACGCCGTTTTCCGGCGACTGTCCTGCGAGGGCGGAGAGGCAGGCGTGGACGGAGGTAAGATTGTCGAGCCGCGGGGCGGAGACAAATTCGCTGTTGAGCCCGAGCAGGGCGCCCGGCTCCGCGAGATATACGTTCAGGTCGTAGCCGAGGATGTCTTCCGGAGAATGGCCGATTTCCCGCGCGAGTTTTTCAGGGAAGAATTCGTCGCCGATTTCTTTTTCGAGCAA
>CAMVJN010000176.1 GCA_947167825.1 uncultured Selenomonadales bacterium
GTGCGGGCTTATAGCCCGCGTCCCGAGCCACCCGTTTTACGGGTGGGGGCGACTTACGGCATTTTAACAAAGTTCGGAAAGACAAGAAAAAACGGACGGAAGGTGCAGGAAAATGAGATGCCCTTATTGCAAACAACTGGACAGCCGTGTCATTGACTCGCGGGGGGCGGACGACGGGAACTCGATCCGTCGGCGGCGCGAGTGCACAGCTTGCGGTCGGCGCTTTACGACGTACGAGGTCGTGGAGAAAATGCCGTTGATCGTAATCAAGAATGACGGACGACGTGTCGTTTTCGACCATGACAAGCTGCTGAACGGCCTGATCCGTTCCTGCGACAAGCGGAATATTCCCACGGAAAAAGTCGTGGCGCTGGCCGACGAGATCGAGCGGGAGCTTCGGAACACGATGGACCGCGAGGTCACGACGAAAGCTATCGGCGAAATGGTGATGGAAAAACTGAGGAATTTCGACGAGGTCGCCTATATCCGCTTCGCGTCCGTCTATCGGAAATTCGCGGATATCAGCATGTTCAAGGAAGAGCTGGAGGAATTGCTCCGGACGAGAACGGAGAAGAACTAGCGCGGGGGGAACGGTTTGAACTGGAAGCTGAAGGAGAAGCTGGCGGCTCGTCTCGCGCGGGAGCAGGGGCATACTGTCTATCCCGCGGGAGGCCGGACGCGGTTCGCTCTCGCGTATCCAAACTCGTATTTTGTCGGGATGTCGAATCTCGGCCTTCATATCATTTACGATATTTTGAATCGCAGGCCGGATACAGCGTGCGAGCGTTTTTTTTTGCCCGACGGACGGGAGCTTGATGAGTATCGGCGCACGCAGACGCCGCTCCTGAGCATGGAAACGCAGACGCCGCTTTCGGATTTCGCTATTATCGGGTTTGCCGTTTCCTTTGAGATGGATTATTTTCATTTGCTCGAAATGTTGGAGATTGGGCGTGTTCCGGTGCTCGCGCAGGAACGCGACGAGCGGTCGCCGCTGGTGATTGCGGGCGGTCCCTGCGCGACGTTCAACCCCGAGCCGCTTTCTCTGTTTGTCGACGCGTTCGTCATCGGGGAAGGCGAGGAGACGATTGGACGATTGATGGACGTTTACCAGGGCGCGAAGGAAGACGGTGCGGACAGAGCGGAAATGTTGCTCCGTCTTTCCCGTATCCCCGGTATTTATGTGCCGTCTCTCTATGAACACAATTACAAGGAGTCGGGCGAGTTGGAAACGATTCGTCCCGTCGGGGACGCGCCATCCCGTGTCGGGCGCCAATGGGTGAAAAAACTCGACGATTTCCCGGCTCATACTGTGGTCGTGACTGACGAGACGGAATTCAATCTGTACCTGATCGAGACGGCGCGGGGATGCGGGCGACATTGCCGCTTCTGCATGGCGGGCTATTGCTTCCGCAGGCCGCGAAATCGTTCCCTTGGCGTCCTGAAAGACGCTGTGAAATCCGCGAAGGTTTACGGAAAACGGATCGGGTTGATGGGCGCGGCGATTTCCGATTACCCGGAGATCGACGCGCTTTCCGAATATATCCTTTCGGAAGGGTTGACGATGTCGGTGGCGTCCTTTCGCGCGGATTCCGTGACGGAGACGATGCTCCGATCCCTTGCCGAAAGCGGCATGAAGACCATCACGCTCGCGCCGGAGGCGGGCAGCGCAAGGATGCGCGCCGTCATAAACAAGGGAATCGAGGAAGAGCATTTGTTTCGCGCGATGGATCTCGGCATGGCGGCGGGGATTCGCCATTACCGCCTTTATATTATGCTCGGCTTGCCTTACGAGACAGAGGAAGACGTAGATGCAGTGGCGGATTTGGTAGGGCGGCTCAAGGACTATCTGGAGCGCCATGAGAGCCACGGCACGTTGACGCTCAGTGTCAATCCGTTCATTCCGAAGCCATTCACGCCGTTCCAATGGGCGCCCATGGCAGATAAAAAATATATTGAGGCGGCTTTGAAACGACTGAAAAAAGCTTTGTCGGGACGAAAGGGAATCGAGATGATTGCCGAGCCGACAAAATCAGCGTATGTCCAAGGCGTTTTGGCGCGCGGCGACCGACGTGTTTCCCGTGTGTTGTATCGGGCGTACCAATCGGGCGGCGCGAAATCGTTTTCCAGCGCAATGAAAGACGAGGCCTTGAAGGAAGAGGATTATCTTTATCGTGAATACGGTGAGCAGGAAATCTTTCCTTGGGACATCCTCGATATGGGCATGAAAAAGGAATACCTGTATGAGGAATGGCAACGCGCCGAACGCATGGAGAAGACGGTTCCCTGCTTTGACGGATGCCGTCGCTGCGGCGTCTGTAATTGATGAGGTGACGAATGGCTTTTGAATTGCATAAGGACGAAAATGGAACGGAGCAATACGGGATATTCTCGATTTTTCCGCAGGGATTGGTTGTTCACGCCGTATCCACACGGTTCGGAGGCGTGAGCAAAACACCCTATGATTCAATGAATCTCGCGATGCATGTCGGCGACGATGAGGCGGTTGTCGTGGAAAACCGCCGCCGGTTTCTCGGTTGGCTCGGACTGGATTTCGTGCGCTTGACGACGCCGGAGCAGGTGCATGATGATAATATTGTTTGCGTCGGCGAAGCCGAGGCCGGACGTGGGCGGTTCTCCTATGCGGACTCGATTCCGGCGACAGACGCGCTGATGACTGATGTGCCGGGCATTCCATTGATGCTTTGTTTCGCGGATTGCACGCCAATTTTGCTTTTCGATCCCGTGCGTCGGGTAGCGGCCATTGCTCACGGCGGTTGGAAGGGAACCGTGCGTTCGATTGCGGCGAAGACGGTGCGCGCGATGGCGGAGGCTTTCGGCACGCGCCCGGAAGATTGCCTTGCGGGAATCGGTCCTTCTATCGGGGCATGCTGTTATGAAGTCGGGGATGATGTCGCGGGTAAATTCCGCGAGGCGTTTCCGCAATTTGCGGACGAGATCGTCTCGGAGCATAACGGGGTGATCCATTTAGATTTATGGAAAACCAACCGTTTGCAGTTGGAGGAAGCAGGGCTTTTACCGAATCATATTGACACGGCGGGTGTCTGTACTGCATGCCATGCCCGGACGTTTTTCTCATATCGGGCGGAAGGGCCGACGACGGGACGAATCGCGGCGGTCATGGCAATCAAATAAGGAATGCAATAAAGAGAGGATAGAGAACATGAGCGAGATAGCGGAACATTTCCATGCGG
>CAMVJN010000177.1 GCA_947167825.1 uncultured Selenomonadales bacterium
TTGCGGCACAGCGACCGCTAAAACGATGCCGATGACAAGGCCGCACGCAATCAGCCCGATCAGCGGTTTTTTAAAATACCAGGTTGCCAATGAGTTCAAAATTTGAAACCTCCCCATATTTATTGTAAATCTTTTCATAGTATAGTCGAAGTGGACATGAAAGGCAAGCAAAGGCTTTTTCACGCCACTAAAATATGATACAATAGAGCGGAATTTGCAAAAGCGATTACAATATTTTATCAGAGGTATACTTAATGATGGAAAGCCGTTCCCTTCAAAGCCGCATGCGCCGGCGCCGTGAGCAGGATAAAAAGAAAGCGCTGCTGATTGTGCTCGCGTTCGCTCTCGTGCTCGGGCTTTGGCTTTGGTATTATTTTGTTTATACGCGTACGCCGGAGCACGCCGCCCGCACCGCTGCGGAGGCCTGTGCGCGGCATGACGTGGCCGCTGTCCAATATTATGTGAATCTGGATCGCACATTGTCCCGGGCTTACGACGATCTCACCGACGATATGCTGCGCTACGACGCCGCGCTGACTGCGGAGAACAAAGTCCAGTATGAGCAGTTTTACGACATCATCAAGCCGCAAATGCTCGAAGGTATCCGCGAAGTCCTGACGCGATACATCGAAACCGGGGAATGGACGCTCCCGCAGGGCACGAGCATGACAAAAGGACGCCAGCTCGGCATTGACTTCGAGCGTTTCCTGGAGCGTTCCCAGATCCGGAATATCGAATTTGTCGGCGTGGAAAGCGCACATGTCGTCGGCGACACTGCCGACGTGCAGGTTTCCATTCGCGACCGCGTGACGGAGATCCCCTTTTCGCTGCGCTTGCGCATGGAACGTGCGCAGGACGGCCATTGGCAGATCATCCGCATGGAAAACTACAAACTGTATCTCGACGCGCTGGCGACAAGACAGAATCAGGATATTGCCGACTACATCGCGGCGACTTACAATCTCGTTACCGGCTATAACCAAAAATTGGATGCGCAGCGCGCCCGTTTCTCTTCCCTCGCCCGCCAGGCGAACGGTGTCTTTTACGGCGATACTGCCGCCGCCATTGTTGCGCTGATCGAGAATGAAACAATCCCGACGCTGAAGGAACGGCAGAACCAGCTTGACGCCGTTGCCATTCCGCGGGGCGCGGCCTATCTTGCGAATCTGCGCCATACTTCCACCGACCTTTCCATCGCGGCATGGACCCATTATCTGAAGGGCATCACCACCGGAGAGAGCGAGGAATTCAACACCGCCGAAACGCTCCTGAAGCAGGAGATGGAAATCGAGCTCCGCATCACCGACATCATCCAGCACAACACGGTCAGCCAGGCGCTGCCGGATATACCCTAGCCGGTCCTTTTTCCGTCATGCGTTGTCAGCTAGCGCTCGACGTAGCCTTACTACGCCTTCGCACTATCTTCCTAGCCTGACGGAAAAAATCCTCGGCTAATGAAAATAATTGAAAAAAACTTTTATTCGATAATGAAACATGCTATAATCAGAAAAAATGTTCGGAGAAAATATTTTCGGACGCAGAAAGGGGATATTTATGGAAAAGAAAAAAGACGGAAAAGCATTTGAAATACCGGAGGACAAGATTGTCGCCCTGGACAAGGTGCTTAAGGATCTGCACAAGACCTTCGGCGACGGCTCGATCATGCGGCTCGGCGAGGCGACGGCCAATATGAACGTGGAGGTCATCCCGACGGATATCCTGCCGCTGGATTTGGCGCTCGGCGTCGGGGGCATTCCCCGCGGGCGCATCATCGAGGTTTACGGCCCGGAGTCGTCGGGCAAGACGACGGTTTCGCTGCACATGATCGCGGCGGCGCAAAAGCGCGGCGGCGTGGCGGCATTCATTGACGCGGAGCACGCCCTTGATCCGGTTTATGCGAAGAAGCTCGGTGTGGATATCGAGAATCTTTTGATTTCCCAGCCGGACAACGGCGAGCAGGCGTTGGAAATCACGGAAGCGTTGGTCCGGAGCGGCGCGATCGATATCGTCGTCGTGGACTCGGTTGCCGCGCTGGTGCCGAAGGAAGAGATCGACGGCGAAATGGGCGATCTCCAGGTCGGTTTGCAAGCACGGCTGATGAGCAAGGCCATGCGGAAGCTGACCGGCTTCATCTCGAAGTCGCGCACCGTGGCGGTCTTTATCAACCAAATCCGCGAGAAGATCGGCATCTCCTACGGCAATCCCGAGACGACCACGGGCGGCCGCGCGCTGAAATTCTATTCGACGATCCGCATGGAGGTCCGCAAGGGCGAGGTACTGAAGCAGGGCACGGAATCCGTCGGCGCCCATACCAAGGTCAAGGTCGTCAAGAACAAGGTGGCCCCTCCGTTCAAGACGGCGGAGTTCGACATCATGTACGGCGAAGGCGTATCCCGCGAGGGTTGCGTACTCGATATGGCGGCGGAGCTGGACGTGGTGAAGAAGAGCGGCTCCTGGTATTCGTACAAGGACGGCCGTCTCGGACAGGGACGCGACGCGGTCAAGGAGCTTTTCAAGACGGACCGGAAGCTGTACGACGAGGTGGCGGAAAAGGTATTGGCGGCGCTCAAAGCCCAAGCCGAGGAAGCGGAAAAGAAAGCAGCCGCGAAAAAGGCCAAAGCGGTGGAGGCGATGAATGCGAACGCGGACAACGCAAAAGCCTAAGCCCACGGCGTTGGAAAAAGCGGTGGCGCTCCTGGCCAGGCAGGAGCAGTCGTCGGCAAAGCTCAGGGAAAAGCTGCGGCAGCGCGGCTACGCACCGGAGGAAATCGACGCGGCAATCGCACGGCTGGAGGAGCGCCATTACCTGAACGACGAGGAAGCCTGCGCCCGCCAATACCAAAAGCTGTACGAGGAAACCGGCATGAGCGTCCGGCAGATCGAGCAAAAATTGCTGACGCGCGGATTCCCGTCGTCGCTGGTCCGAGCCTCGGCGCCGAAGGAGGCAGGGCGGGACGAGCGGGATCTGGGCGCCGCGCTCCGATCGCTGCGTTCCCGGTTCCATGCCGCCGCGCCCCGGGCGAAGATGAAGCAGTTCCTGTATCGGCGGGGATTTTCCTACGGAATCTGCGACTCGGCAACGTCGGCTTTTTTGGAGGAACATCCGGAGTATTTAATAGAGGAGAACGAATCCTATGACGAATGAACTGGTATTGGTGCTGGACTTCGGCGGCCAGTACAACCAACTGATTGCCCGCCGGGTGCGGGA
>CAMVJN010000178.1 GCA_947167825.1 uncultured Selenomonadales bacterium
TCAGGAATTTCGTCTGCCGCATCAGCTCGCGGAAATTCTTGATGACGTGGCCGAACCGGTCAAGGAATCCCGCGTTTTCCGCGTCCTCGCCGCGATAAAACGCGACGCTCTCGCTGTTTTCCCGCATGCGCGCCATCGAGAAACGGAAATCCGCCTCATAGCGCTGCTGCTCGTAATTCAAGTTGATCAGCTTGCGTCCGACGAAATGCGCCAGCGCGGTGCCGACGACGGAATACAGCAGCGAGAACCAGAGCATATAGCCGGGAATCTCGATAGTGCCGTCGCCGAAAGGAACGGAAAGCACGCCGGACAAATCCCAGAGCACGACGGCGAAAGCCGCGATCGTGGTGATCTGCTTCAACACCCCGAGCAAGAGCTGGAGCGTCAGGCTGACAAAAAGATTGATGTCCTCCTGGATACGCTGGTCGGGGTTGTCCATGCCGCCGCTGCCCGTGACCTGGAGACGGTAATGGGATTGATCCTTGAGCCACGACGTCAGGTATTTTCCCGTCATCCAAGTCCGCCAGCGGATTTCGAGAAGCTGACGCAGATAGATGGCGTAGACGGCAATGGCGATATAGAGGAAGGCGATCAATGAGAATTTGCCGATCAAAGGCCAGAACAAATTGTATTCGTAGGCCTGGAGCGCGTTGTAAAATTCGTTGTACCAGCTGTTGAGCTGAACGAGCAGATAGACCATTGCGAAATTCATGGCGATGACGACGGCCAAAAGCCCAATGGCCCGCTTCTTTTCCTCGGAGCGCCAATAGCCGCGGAACAACCGCCAAAAGGCGCGCATAAACGAGAGCTTCATCAGGAGTTCTTCCTTTCATTTGCTGAAAATTTGAATGCCTTCCATATTATAAATAACGCGGCGCAGGTTTTCAAGGGAGGATCGAATATGGTACAATAGGAGCGTTTATCGGAGAAGAACGAAAAGGGGGCGCGTCATGGTTTGGCTGAAGGCGGCAGGGATTGGCGCTCTTGTGGTGCTGCTGTTCCTGGTGCAGCGGTTTTTTCCGCGGCGGGGCATTTTCGCCATTTTTTGCTTGGTGCTTTTGGGCGCGGGCGCGGTGCTTTTTATGACGCAGGAAGAAAAAACGGCGCCGATGACGGCGGCGGAGCGTGCGCGCATTGCCGAGCAGCAGATGATAGTGGCGGATTGGTATACGGAATACCAGGGATTGATAGACCAAATGGATTACAATTGGCAACAGTATCATCGAATCCTGTCGGATTTCGACGCGGACGTGATCGACCTGACCACGGCATGGGAACGGCTCGACGAATTGGACGGCGCTGCGCTCGCGACGCTGGACACGCTTGCGCGGATGGAGCCGCCGTTGGCGCTGGATGACGAAAACTACGATCTGGTGACGGCGATTATATTGAAAGCCCGCGCTTATGCCGGAGAGCAGCGGCTGACCATTCGGCATACGGCGGACGCCGCTGATCCGGAGCGGCAGATTACCGAGATACAGGAAGAGCAGAGCCGACGTCTGCGGGACGTGATGCGCTCGGAAGCGCCTGCAGGGCTGTTTACGGCAAAAGAGATTTTGGCGCTGAGGGACAATGTGGACACGAGGGACTGAGGAATATGCTGACAATCCTGACAGGCGGGCAGGCGGAGTTCACGGTGCAGCGCTCGCGGTTCATTGCTTATGTCGAGGCTGTGCACGACGAGGACGGGACCCGGGCTTTTCTCGCGAAAATCCGAAAGGAGCACTATGACGCACGCCATTGCTGCTCGGCCTGGGTGCTGGGCGCAGACGGCGCGAAGCAGAAATCCAGCGACGACGGCGAGCCGGGCGGGACGGCGGGGATGCCGATCCTCGACGTGATCAAGCGGCGGGAGCTGACCGACGCGATGGTTGTCGTGGTGCGCTATTTCGGCGGCATCAAGCTTGGCGCGGGCGGTCTTGTCCGCGCCTATTCCCACGCGGCAGCCATCGGCGTCGACGCCGCGGTCCTCGCCCGCCGCGTGCTGCTTCGGCGTATGGTCGCGACACTGGATTACGCATCGCTTTCCACGGTCGAGCATTGGGCGCGGCAAAAAAATCTCCGCACGGGCGAAGTTGTCTACGCGGAACATGTCAGGCTCCCGCTCTTGGTCGAGCCGGAGACGTGCGAAGCCGTGCGTCAGGAATTGGCGGATATCACGGCGGGGATGGCGGCTGTCGAGGACGCGGGCACGGAGGAAATCCTGGAAAAAATAGATTAACGCACAGAATTTTCTACCAAAACGGTTTCATTCATGTTACAATGGAAGCCGTGTGATATGGAAGTGAGGCGAGGAAAATATGGCAAGCCGGGGCGTCTGGGCGGAAATCGACCTTTCCGCGCTCAGGTATAATATTTCGGTCATAAAAGATCATATCGTGGGCAAGGCGCGGTTTTGCGCAGTCGTGAAAGCGGACGCCTATGGGCACGGCGCGGTCGCGGTGGCACGGGAAGCGGTCGCCATGGGCGCGGACTATCTAGCGGTGGCCGTGCTTTCGGAGGCGGAGGCGCTTCGGCGCGCGGGCTTCACGACGCCGATTCTCGTGCTGGGCGCGTCGCAGCTTGAGGAGGCGGATGCAGTCGTCGATTTCGGCGTGACGCAGGCGGTATTTTCCCGCGATGCGGCGGCGGCGATCTCGGCGGCGGCGCAGCGGCGGCGCGTCCGGGCGAAGGTGCATCTGGCCGTCGATACGGGCATGGGGCGGATCGGCGTCCGTCCCGAGGACGCCGGGGCAATGGCGGCGTTTATCGCGGGGCTTCCGAATGTCGAGCTGGAAGGCATGTTTTCCCATTTCGCCCTTGCCGATGCGACGGACAAGACGTTCGCATTCAAGCAATTTGCGCGTTTCCAGATTGCGATGAATGATGTGAAGGCAAAGGGGATTGAGATTCCGATTTGCCATATCGCAAATTCCGCCGCGATCCTTGAAATGCCGGAAACCCATCTTGATATGGTGCGGGCGGGCATCATCCTGTATGGCCTTGCACCGTCGGACGAGGTCGGCCACGACGTGGGGCTTCAGCCGGTCATGTCGGTCAAGGCGCGGCTCACCCATGTCAAGACACTGCATGAAGGCGAGACGGTCAGTTACGGCTGCACGTTCCGTGCATCGAAGGACATTCGCGTCGGCACGCTGCCGCTGGGTTACGAGGACGGCTATACGCGGCTTTACGCCGGAAAGGCGAAGGTGGAT
>CAMVJN010000179.1 GCA_947167825.1 uncultured Selenomonadales bacterium
ACGAGGAAGCGGTGGACGCGTTCTTCAAGCTGTCCCGCTACGAGGGCATCATTCCGGCCCTCGAAAGCTCCCATGCGGTGGCCTATGCGATGCGCCGCGCAAAGGAGATGAACACCGGCTCGATCCTCGTCAATCTCAGCGGACGCGGCGACAAGGATCTTGACTATGTGATCGAGAAATACGGTTACGGCGAAAAATACAAGGATTTCAAATAATTGTTTCCTGATTGGAAAGAAAAGCTGCCCCGTGCGAAAAATATCGTCCGGGGCTGTTTTTTCGGATATTTCGCTGCAATTTTCACAGGAAGAAAGGAAACAGCGCTTGATTGACACTTGGCGGCGCTTGCGGTAAAATAGCTTGAAACCCGCTTTGCCGTGCGTAAGGTACGGCTTTTTTCCATGAAACAAGAGGTGCGAATATTTGATGCCAAATTATATATGGGCTTTTTTGATTGCGGCGGTCGCGGCGGTGCTCTTGACGCCGATGGTGATTCGGCTGGCGTTTCGGACGGGAGCGCTGGATGCGCCTGACGCGCGGAAGGTGCATAAAAAGCCGATTCCCCGCATCGGTGGGCTGGCGATTTATGCGGCGTTCATGATTTCCATGCTGCTTTTGCTGGAGACGTCTGAAATTCCCGAGGAAATGGCGCAGGGAGTCATAGGGCTTTTCGTCGGCGGCTCGCTGATTGTGGCGCTGGGGCTTTGGGACGACTATGTGAGCATTCCTGCGAAGGTCAAGCTGCTGGGGCAGATTTTCTGCGCGTGGGCGGCGGTGGCTTTCGGCGTCCGCATCGATTTTATCACGTCATTTTCGGGGGAAATCACATATCTTTACGACTATGTGACGATTCCGATGACGATTTTTTGGATGGTCGGTATCACGAACACGGTGAACCTGATTGACGGTCTCGACGGATTGGCGGCGGGCGTCGCGACGATTGCCTCGGTGACGATCTGCCTCGTCGCGCTCCGCATGGATATCCTGGTGGTGGCGGTGGTCACGGCGGCGCTGGCGGGATCGGCTTTCGGCTTTCTGTTTTACAATTTCAATCCGGCAAAAATATTCATGGGCGATACGGGCAGTATGTTCCTCGGATTCATGCTTTCGGGCATTTCCGTCGTCGGCGTGATGAAAAGCGCGGCGATGGTTGCGCTGGTGGTGCCGATTCTCGCGCTGGGACTGCCGATTCTCGACACGACCTTCGCGATTGTGCGGCGGTGGCTTGCCGGCGCGCCGATCATGAAGCCGGACAAAGGGCATCTGCACCATCGACTGCTGAACCTCGGCTTTACCCAGCGACAGGCGGTACTTTTGATGTATGTTATCAGCGCGATTCTCGGATCGGGAGCTATCATTATGACGGCGGTCAGCCCGCGGACGGCTCTGTTGATCTTGATCGGGATGATTGTCGCCGTACTGTATGGTGCGAAACGGCTCGGAATCCTCAAGATGAAAAAGGCGGCAAGGTAGGGGATAATTATGGCGGAAGCGGCGGCAAAACTCAAAATCATGACGGTTTTCGGCACGCGCCCCGAGGCAATCAAGATGGCGCCCGTGGTCATGGAAATGGCAAAGCATCCCGAAGAAATCGTTCCCGTCGTCGCGGTGACGGCACAGCATCGGGAAATGCTCGACCAAGTGCTGCGTCTTTTTCATATCGTGCCGGATTACGACCTTGATATCATGGCGGCGGGGCAGACGCTTTTTGACATCACGACCCGCGCGATGAAAGGCCTTGACGAGGTGCTGACGAAGGAAAAGCCGGATCTTGTGCTCGTCCACGGCGACACTACGACGACCTTCGCGGGCGCGCTTGCGGCGTATTACCATCAGACGGCGGTGGGGCATGTCGAGGCCGGGCTCCGCACCTACAATAAATATTCGCCGTTCCCGGAGGAAATGAACCGCCATTTGACCGGCGCCATTGCCGACCTGCATTTCGCGCCGACGGCAACCTCTGCGGAGAACCTGCGCGCCGAGCATGTGCCGGAGAAGGATATTTTCATCACCGGCAATACGGTGATTGACGCGCTGCATCATACGGTAAAAGAGGAATTCGGGTTCGCGGACGACGCGCTTTCGGGCATCGACTATGCGAGCCGCCGCGTCGTGCTGGTCACGACGCACCGCAGGGAAAATCTCGGCGAACCGATGCGTCATGTCTACAGGGCCATGAAGCGTCTCGTGGACGAGATTCCCGATATCGAGATTGTATTCCCCGTACACAAGAACCCGAAGGTGCGCGAGGTCGTCAATGAGGAACTGGGCGGCGCGGCAAGGGTGCATTTGATTGAGCCGTTGGACTATGAGCCCTTTGCGAATCTGATGCATCGGTCGACTCTGGTGCTGACCGATTCCGGCGGGGTGCAGGAGGAAGCCCCCGCCCTCGGGAAACCGGTGCTCGTCCTGCGCGGTACGACGGAACGTCCAGAGGCGGTGGAAGCGGGCACGGTGCTTCTCGTCGGCACGGAGGAGGAGCGCGTTTACAGCGAGGCGAAAAAACTGTTGACGGACGAAAAAGCATACGCGCAAATGGCGGAAGCAAAAAGCCCCTATGGGGACGGCGCGGCGGCGCGGCGTATTGTCGAGGCGATCCTCTATCGGTACGGGAAACGAGAAACGCCGCCGGTTCCCTTCGCATGACGGACGATAAAGAAGACCGTCGCAAGCAGCTTCTGCGCCGGCTTTGGGCCGCCACGTATTTCACGGGCATCGGGACCTCCATCGCGGCAACGGTGCTTGCGTGCATTTGGCTTGGCAGGAAGGCGGACGTTTTTTTCAATATCGCGCCGAAGGGAACCATCGCGGGCATCGCGCTGGGCTTCCCCGTGGCGATATATTCCATCTATCATCAAGTGCGCACGCATTTTTGGGACAAGGACGAAAAAAATAGCGTGGACAAATAATAGGCGCCGGTCGGGGGTTGCTCGCCGGCGTTTTTTTGTGGCGCGTTTCCGAAAAATCACTTGCGAAATGTCGTGCCGTCGCATATAATATATAAAAGTCAAATAGTCAATCAAGACTTGCGGTGAATTTTATTGAAGGTGATTGTTATGAGCAATATCGCGGATTTGATTGAAAGCTATATCTTGCGGCAGCTTGCGGCGCAGGAGGACGGGCATGTGGAGCTTCGGCGCACGGAGATTGCGGACAAGATTTCCTGCGCGCCGTCGC
>CAMVJN010000180.1 GCA_947167825.1 uncultured Selenomonadales bacterium
CGAAAATCGACAATCTCGTCCATATCGGGCACAACTGCCGCATCGGCGCGAACAACATCATCGTCGCCCAGACGGGCATTTCCGGCTCGACGTCCACAGGCCCGAACGTGACCTTCGGCGGCCAGGTGGGCACCGTCGGCCATATCCATATCGGCGGCAATTCCGTTTACGCCGCCCGCAGCGGTATCATCGGCGATATGCCCGAAGGCTATTTCGGCGCGGGCTTCCCGGTGCAGACCCATCAGGAGTGGCTGCGGATGCAGTCGGCGCTCCGAAAGCTGCCCGCGCTGATGAAACGCGTCAAGGAACTGGAAAAGAAAGCGGCAAAAAGCGAGGACGCTTGATTTATGGTCGTTTATTTCCTCGAAAAATGCCTGAGCTTTTTCTGCTGCCTGCTGCCGGAATCCGTCTGCAACTGGCTCGGCAATACGCTGGGCGCGCTGACCTGGCCGCTGGTACCGAAAAAACGCCGCAAAATGGCCGTCGGCAACGTAATGCAATGCCTCGGCGTTTCCGAAAAGGAGGCCGAACGGATCGCGAAAGCGAGCTGGGTGCGTTTCGGCCCGATGGCCTTTGAAGTCCTGCGTTTCCCGAAGCTCAAAGGGCGGCTGAACGAGCGCGTCGAGCTGGAAGGCTTGGACGAGGTCAAAAAAATTCTCGCCCTCGGGCGCGGCGTCGTGTTCGCGACTTCCCACTGCGGCAACTGGGAGCTTTTGGGCGGCGCATTGGCCGAGGCCGGCGTTCCGCTGGTCGCCGTCGGCATGAAGCAGAAGGAATCCGGCTCCGACCGGTTCATCACCGAAAACCGTCGTCTTGTCGGCATGCATGTCACTTACAAGAACGACGTGCGCGAGATGTTCAAGATGCTGAAGGAAGGCTGGGCTATCGGCCTTCTGATGGATCAGGACATCGGCATCCGCGACGGCGTCGTCATCGACTGGTTCGGGCGTCCGACGAATTTCGCGCAGGGGCCCGCGACCCTCGCCCGCCATCAGAATCTCCCGATCATCCCGATCTACATCACACGCCTCGCAGACGGACGCCACAAAGGCATAATCCATCCGCCGATCCCCGTGCCGCATACGAAGGACAAGAAAGCCGACATCCTCGCGGCGACAAAGGAGGTCGGGCGCGTGCTGGAAAATCATATCCGCACCTATCCCGAGGAATGGTTCTGGCTCCATGACCGATGGAAGTCCGTGCGCTGGATCCAGGAACACTGCGACGAATGGTGCGCGGAACACGACCGCTGGCACTCGGCGCAGGAACTGCGCAAAGCCGAATCGAAAAAAGAATAAAAACGGTGCCGGAATGTTAGGCACCGTTATTTTTTTGCCATTTGCGCGTTTTTCTGATACAATAAAAATAGTTTGTTTGCATCATTATCAAGAAATAACAGGGCGGCAGGTGTTCGGATTGAAAATCACATCGTATCCGGTGTACTGGGCGACGCTGGCGTTCGCCGGATTCTGCCGTATGCTGCCCGAAAGCGGCGCGGCCTGTCTGGGCCGCCTGATCGGCTCCGGCGTCTGGCATTTTTTGCCCGAGCATCGGAAACGGCGCGCGCGCGTAAGCCTTCGCGAATATTTCGGCGCCGACGAAAAAGAAACGGAGCGCATCCTCCGCGCCAGCCTCGAACGCTACGGCCCGATGGGCGTCGAGGGACTTCGCGCCCCGATTCTCGCAAAAGACGTGGAAAAATACATCGGCTACGCAGCGGATCCGGAGGCGACGAAAGTCTTTGAAAGCGGCAAGGGCGGCATCCTCGCGACACTGCACAGCGGCAACTGGGAGCTTTTCGGCCTCGGCATGGCGCACTATGTCCCCGCCCCTTTCGCGACGCTGGTCAAGCGCCAGCAGTTCGACGCATGGGACAAACTGGCGCGGGAGCTTCGCACCGTGCGCGTCATTTACCCCGATGAGACGCGCAAACTTTACCGCAGCGTTCGCGAAGGCTATTTCGTCAATTTTTTGATGGACCAGGGCATCCATGACGCGAAGGACGCCGTTCCCGCGGAATTTCTCGGCCACACGACGGGCTGGACGCCCGCGCCGGCGACGATCGCGCGCTTTTTCAATGTGCCGATCCTGCCGATGTTCATTCATCAGGAGCCGGGAGAACGTCATATCATTGAAATCAAGGCGCCGATCTACGTCAAGAAAACGGACGACAAGGACGCCGATCTCGAAGAAGCGACACAGGCCGTCGTCAGCGTTTTCGAGGAACATATCCGAAAATACCCGGAGGACTGGAACTGGCTTTACAGCAAATGGCGGGACGTGGTTCCTGAAAGGAAAGGCAGCGTGAATAAGGACAAATGAAACAATACCTTCGGCTGCTGCAATACCTGAAGTCATACCGGCTGCGGATTGCGCAGGCCGTCGTCTGCATGATTGTCTCGGCCGCGGCGAACCTCTATATGCCTTGGATCATCAAGGACATGATCGACAAGGTGCTGGCCGAGAAGGACATGGAAACGCTGAACCTGATCTGTATCGGCGTGCTCGTGATTTTCTTTGTCCGGGGATTTTTCTACTTCGGGCAAAGCTACCTGATCGCCTATGTCGGGCAGAGCGTCGTCCTCGATATCCGCAACGCGCTGTTCTCGAAATTCCAGCGTTTGCCGGTTTCCTACTTCGACCGCCATCAGACCGGCGAAGTCATGAGTTACCTGACGAACGACGTGGCGACGGTGCAAAACGCGCTGGCGGACAAGATCATCGACGTCGTGACAGAGGGCGCGATTCTCATCGGCTCGCTCGTCATGATGTTCCTCTTGGACTGGCAGCTTTCACTGATGACCTTGATTACCGTACCGGTAGTTGCTTTGTCCATGCGGGTCTTCGGCAGGATGATCAAGAAATCCGGCGCGGAAATCCAGTCGACGCTGTCCAATTTCACTGCCATGATGCAGGAGAGCATCTCCGCCGAACGTGTCGTCAAGGCCTTCGGGCGGGAACGGTACGAAATCGAGCGGTACTATGAGCAAAATGCAAAAACCTTCGACGCGTCCATGCAAAACGTGAAGCTGACCAGCATGCTGACGCCGACCATCGAGTTTATCGCGGCGGCTGCGGCCACGGCGCTGATCTGGTTCGGCGGCAAGGAAGTCGTGGACGGGCGCATCACGGCGGGCACACTCGTCGCGTTCCTGACCTACGCGG
>CAMVJN010000181.1 GCA_947167825.1 uncultured Selenomonadales bacterium
CCATAGAATTTCCCGACCTCCCCGGATGCCTGCCTTGCGCTCATTCCATGGAGGAAGCATTCAATAATGCAAAAGAAGCTTTGCAGCTCCATCTATACAGTATGGAAGAGGAGGGCGAACCCATCCCGGAACCTTCCCGCGTATCCGCCATAAAACCGGATGACGCAAACGGAAGCGTTGTTATGATCGAAGCATGGATGCCGCCTTTTCGCGAAAAAATGCTCAACAAATCGACAACCAAGACGGTAACGATTCCCCGATGGCTCGATATTCTTGCCCGCAAGGAAAAAATCAATTATTCCCATCTGTTGCAGGATTCCCTGAAAAAATATCTCGGCGTCAACGAATCGACGCCCCAACATTTTCGTGCATAAGGTTTCCTAGCTTTGCCGCCGTCTCCAGCGTGTCACCGATTGCCTGATGCGGGTAGGCGGCCAGCTCTTCCGCGCTTGTCACGCCGTGGGTGACGCCGCAGAAAGCGACGCCCGCGTTCTTCGCGGCCTCGGCGTCCGTGGTGCTGTCTCCGGTGTAGAGCGCGTTCTCCGGCTTCGCTCCGAATCTCTCCAACGCGAGGAAGATGCCCTCGGGGGAAGGCTTCAGTTCTTTTACCTCATCGCAGCCAATGATGAAATCAATGAGGTTCTCCGCCTTGTCCCGGACGAAGGCTTCACGGATGCGATGAGAGGTTTTCGACGAGATGATCGCGATTTTTGCGCCGCGTTCCCGAAGCGTTTTCAGCGTAGGCAGCGCCTCCGGATAGAAAAAAGTCTTCAAAGCGCGGTAATACGTCAAAAATTCCTCGATTTTCTCGTCGCCGTCCAGCCCTGTAATCTTCCGAACGGCGTCCCGCATCGGCAGCCCGATCGTGCGCTCGACGACGATATCGTCCACGGGCGGCAACCCGAAGGCCGCCATGGTCTGATGAAAGCAGTCGGTGATGCCTTTCGACGAATCCGCCAGTGTGTAGTCGAAGTCGAACAGGTAGCAGGAGTAGAAGGATGGAGCATTATTGTTGTTGTTTGTCATGTGGTCACTTCCTTTATCGCCTTATTATAGCAGAAAGCGCATCTATTTTCAGAGGCTCTGTTCACGCAAAGCAATGACATACTATGCCCCGGCACGGGCGTTTGACACCTCAAAATCTGCAAAGCCGCATAGCGGCTATATTTTTTTGGCAAATTATAAATATGTGTATTGCATAATAGCATAATAAGGCGTATAATGTCTTCAAACCCCACGTCAGGAGGAAGACAGCATGCACGTCACATACAACACAGCCAAGGACGGCACGAAAACCTACTACATCATCGACTCCATCAAACGCGATGGAAAGCGGTCATCCGAGACCGTCGAAAGGCTCGGGACAGAACAGGAAATCATGAAACTGCACGGGACGAGCAACCCGTCCGCATGGATGGAGGCGCGCGCCAGAGAACTGACGGAAAAAAAGAAAGCGTCATCCGGCAAGAAGGTGCTGGTCCCCTTCCTCCCGGATGCCGCATTGGAGCCTGGAGTGCAAAACGCATTCAACGTAGGATATCTGTTCCTGCAGCAAATATACTACCAGCTCAAGCTCCCCTCCATTTGCAGGCAGATATCCAAACGCAATGCATTCGCCTACGACTTGGACAATATACTTTCCCGCCTTGTGTATGGACGGATCCTGTTCCCCTCTTCCAAGCTGTCCTGTCTAGAACTCTCCCAAAGACTCTATGAGCAGCCGAACTTCGAAATCCAGCACATCTATCGTGCGCTTTCTGTTTTGGCAAAGGAAATGGACTTCGTGCAGGCCGAGCTTTACAAAAACTCCAGGGAAATCATAAAGCGAAGCGACGGTGTCCTCTACTACGACTGCACCAACTACTTTTTCGAGACGGAATCCGAGGAAGGCCTGAAGCAGTACGGCCCCAGCAAGGAGCACCGCCCAAGCCCCATCGTCGGCATGGGGCTTTTCATGGACAAGTCCGGGCTGCCGCTGGCCTTCTCCATAACGCCGGGGAACCAGAGCGAGCAGACGACGCTCCAGCCGTTGGAAAAGAAGATCATGCAGGACTTCGGGAAGTCGAAGTTTGTGGTCTGCACGGACGGCGGTCTGTCCTCGGAGGCCAACCGGAAGTTCAACAACTGGGGGGAACGTTGCTTCATCACCACACAGTCTATCAAGAAAATGAAAAAGTCCCTGAAAGATTGGGCGCTGGACACGGAAGGATGGCGCCTGCCGGGCAGCAGGAAGACGTACAGCATAAAGGACATGGCGGACACGCCGGAAAACCGGGCCAGGATTTTCTACAAGCAGCGATATGTGGAAGGGTATGATGAGGAACGGGACATCGAGTTCAACCAGACCCTGATCGTTACCTTCTCCCTCAAGTACATGCTGTACCAGCGGTGCATTCGTGAAGGCCAGATAGCGCGCGCAAAGGAGATGGCGGGAACGCCGTCCAAGGCGGACCGTGTTGGTCCGAACGATGCGCGACGGTTCATCAAAAGGACGGTGGTGACGAAGGACGGCGAAGCCGCTTCCATTAAGGCATACACATTGAACCGCGCGGCCATCGAGAAAGAGGAACGCTTCGACGGGTTCTACGCTGTCTGCACGAATCTGGACGACGACCCGGCGCTGATTGTGGATGTGAATCGCGGGCGCTGGGAGATAGAGGAGTCCTTCCGCATCATGAAGACGGAGTTTGAGGCCAGGCCGGTGTACCTGAAACGGGATGACCGTATCATGGCGCATTTTCTCTCATGCTTCATTGCGCTCCTCATTTACCGCATCCTGGAGTCGCGGCTGAATGCTGGAACTCAAGAAGAAAAAAAGGATCCCCCAAAAAGATTGCGCCGCAGGTATACGAGCACCGCTATCATTGGAACCTTGCGGGGAATGGCCATGACAAAAGCCGGCAGCGACGGATTTATCCCATCTTATCGCAGGACGGATTTGACTGATGAACTCCACGAAATCAGCGGCTTCCGTACAGACTACCAATTCTCCACACGGAAAAGGATGCAAGGTTTCTGCCGCAGGAGCAAGGGGTTGTAAACAAAAAATTTTTATTATGCACACGCGTAAAAAAGCTGAATCCCCGCAAGCCACCATGTTTACTGGCTGTACGGGGATTTTTTCTTCGCAAAACTGTCAAAGATGGGATTATAT
>CAMVJN010000182.1 GCA_947167825.1 uncultured Selenomonadales bacterium
TGCTGGCGCGCGAGGATTTCCGTCGGCGCCATCAGGACTCCCTGATAGCCGTTTTCCACAGTCTTGACGAGGGCGAGAAGCGCGACGGCGGTCTTGCCCGAGCCGACGTCGCCCTGCACGAGCCGCCGCATCGGCGTCGGCTTTTCCATATCGGCGGTTATTTCTTTCCATGCTTTCGCTTGCCCATCCGTTAATTGGAACGGGAGCGCATTCTCGACTTTTTGCACAAGGCTTCCGTTCATCAGATGACGGACGCCCTGCTCTTTTTCCTGTGTCTTCTTTTTCATGAGCAGCAGTCCGCACTGGATCAGATACAATTCTTCAAACGCGAGCCGTGCCCGCGCCTCCGACAACGCTTTCATCGACGGCGGAAAATGCACGGAACGGAACGCCTCGTCGCGCCCCATCAAAGCATAACGGGAACGAACGCTTTCGGGGATCACTTCGGGCATTTCCGGCTTTTTTTGAAGCGCTTGCTTCATCAGGTCGCGGAAAAATTTCTGGTTCAGGCTGGCCGTCGCCGCGTAAACGGGAAGTATCTTCCCCTGCACCGCCGCGGCGCCCTCGTCCATTACCTCGAAGGCCGCCATTTGCGTCATCGCGAGAAGGCCGCGCCCCCCGTAAGCATATTCGATTTTCCCTGTCGCGAGGACGCGCCGTCCCACGACGAGTTTTTTTGCGAGATACGGCTGATTGAACCATGTCATCGACAGAAATCCCGTGCCGTCGCTCAGGCGCACGTTCAAAACGCTGATGCCCCGCATAGCCCTTCGCTCATTTACATGGACAATCGTGCCGACAATGGTGGCTTCCATCCCCGCCGAAAGCGTCGAAAGCTGACGCACCGTGCTTTGGTCGATATAGGCTCGCGGATAATAAGTCAGCAAATCAAACAGCGTCGCAATGCCAAGACGAGAAAGCGCTGACGCCCGTTTCGCGCCAACGCCCGAAAGCCCTTCCACGCCGTCCAAAAGTTCCATCCGCATCCTCCGCATTGATTCCTTCTATTATTTTATTGCCAATGCGAACAAGTATATCGTAAAGCTCCCGCACTGTCAACGAAACAGCTTTTTTTGAAAGCGCTTTGCAAAAACAGGCTTGACGAATGTTTTGAAAAGCTGTATATTGATAATGAAAATTAAAATGATTATAAAACTCACATTGACAGGAGGCAAACAAAATGACTTTACGGGAAGGAAGGTCGGGACAGCGGTTTGTTATCCGCTCCGTCGCGGAATCGCCCCTGAAAAATCGACTGATGACCATGGGGCTTGTGCCCGGCACGGCGGTTACAGTGCTTCGCTCCGCGCCTCTCGGCGACCCGATGGCGCTTCGCGTGCGCTCGTATCATTTGGCGCTGCGCCGGGACGACGCGGCTTCCATCGAGGTCGAAGCGACGGCATGAAATTTTCTGACCCCAAGGAAACACCGAATAAGCCCCTTTCGCCCTTGCCGGTTCTTTTTCCGTCATGCTGCGTCAGATGGCGCTCGACGTAGCTCTGCTACGACTTCGCGCCATCTTTCTTGCCTGACGAAAAAATCCCTCGGCAAGGCCGTAAATTGACTTAATCGTTGTTTCCCTAAAATTTTTTCGGCTTTTGTATATCATGCAAAGAAAGGAAAACAAAATGTCTTCATTAGCAGTCGCCCTGACGGGCAACCCGAATACGGGCAAATCCACCATCTTCAACGAACTGACCGGCGCACGGCAAAAAATCGGCAACTGGCCGGGCGTCACCGTGGACAAGAAAATCGGCTACCTTTCCCACCAAGGCCGGAACATTTCGGTCGTCGATCTTCCGGGCACTTACAGCGTCAACGCGCGCTCGCCGGAGGAAAAAATCGTCATTGATTACCTGCTGAACGAAAAGCCCGACCTCGTGGTGGACGTCCTCGACTCGTCGAATCTCGAACGCAACCTGTACCTGACGATCCAGCTTTTGGAGCAGGGCGTGCCGCTGCTGCTCGACCTCAATATGCAGGACGAGGCGAAGCGTCACGGCATCCGCGTGGATACGGAAAAGCTGGGCGCGGCGCTCGGCATGCCGGTCGTGGAGACGACGGCGCGCAGCCGCAGCAGCATCAAGACGCTGCTGGACGTCTTCACCTCCACTGTGATGGAAAAATACCAACCCAGCGAAAAAGTGCGCTCCCATATCGCTCGTGTGGAATCGCTGCGGAAAAGCGGCCTCTCCGGCGAAGCGCTGGAAGAAAAAATCATTGAGGAGCGCTACGCGTTCATTGACGGCGTCGTAGCAGACTGCGTATCCGTTGCGGGCGCCAGTTCCAACCTCACGGAAAAGATCGACGCGGTATTGGCCAACGGCTGGACGGCTCTTCCGCTTTTCCTCGTCATGCTTTACGCGGTGTTCCAGATCACCTTTGAATGGATCGGCCAACCGATGGCCGACGCGCTGGACGATTTTATCGGCGGGCCTCTGACCGACGCCGTGACCGAAACTTTGGAATCCTGGGAAGTCGCCGACTGGATGCAGTCCCTGATTGTGGACGGCATCATCGGCGGCGTCGGCGGCGTGCTGACTTTTGTTCCGCTGATTTTCGTTTTGTTCTTCTGCCTGAGCTTTCTTGACGGCACCGGCTACATGGCACGGGTCGCCTTCATCACCGACCCGATCATGCGACGCGTCGGCCTGACCGGCAAAGGCATCATGCCGCTGATGATGGGATTCGGCTGCGCCGTCCCCGCTATCATGGGCGCCCGGGCGCTGGATTCGGAAAAGGACCGCATGACCTCGATTCTTGTGACGCCATTTTTGACCTGCGGCGCGAAGCTGCCGATCATGGCGCTGTTCGCCGCAATGTTCTTCCCGGACAACGCCGCGAACGTCGTCTTTGCCATGTATATTCTCGGCGTCGTGATGGCGATTGTCGCCGCAAAGCTTTTGGGCGGCACGGTCTTCCAGGAGCAAGGCTCGACCTTCCTGCTGGAGCTTCCCCCCTACCGTCTGCCGGACGCGAAAACCGTCCTGTTGGAAACGTGGGACAAAGGAAAAGGCTATCTGATCAAGGCCGGAACCATCATCTTCGCGATGTCCGTCCTGATTTGGTTCCTCGGCAATTTCAACTTCAACGGCATGACCGAGGAAATGAACGAGAGCTTCCTCGCCGCCCTCG
>CAMVJN010000183.1 GCA_947167825.1 uncultured Selenomonadales bacterium
TGAAGCTCTTGGTGTAAAGGTGCCTGCCTCGTCATGTTAAGTCGAGAATCCAGGAAACATCCGCCACACCAGAAGACGGTCTTTTTATCCTGCCAATCAATTCTCCGTTTTCCATTGAAAGAGAGATGACAGTTCCGTTACATTTGGAAGCGGATGAGTGGCTGTTCATAATCCGATAATCTCCCTGTAAATCCGCCAGCGTCATTGCGCTTGCCGTGGGCGTGTTCATCATCAGCGCGGCGCAGGACAGCAGCACTGTCAAGCAAAACATCATCAAACCGTTTTTCATTTTCTGCATTTTACATTCCTCCGTTTCATTTTTCGGACTACTGTTCCTCGCGCCTCCTTCGTCGCCTGTGGATTGTCCGCGTTATAGGCACATTTTACCCCCCCCCATGGACTTGTCAAGCCGCGTGAAAAATCAGCCAATTCTTTGTGCGCGTAAGCGTTTCGTGATTTTTCGCCGCGTTTCACAGAGAGTTTTAATGTGCGCCTAATGGAATTTTCATTTCGAGAGAGCGTTTGCACAGCGGGGACTGTGCCGCTTCTTGTCAAAAATGGGGTCGTCGTGCTATGATAAAATTACAATGATGAAGTTTTTGCTGCTTAACAGGGGGAGAGAATCCCATGTACGCCATGCCAAATTTAGAGGCTATATGCAACCGTGTTGCGGGCAGTTATCGAAAAGTTTACGGCAGCGATATTTACGGAATCTATTTGTACGGCTCCTATGCCCGAGGGGATTACGATGAAAGTTCCGATCTCGACTTTGTGGCGATTGTCAAAGGAGAACGGCGGAATTTGCAAAGCAAACTGGATGAAGTATGGAACGACACCGTCAAAATGGATCTCGAATATGATACCGTCACTTCGCCGACCGTTATTCCTGTGGATGAGTTCCAAAAATATCGGGACGAGCTTCCTTATTACCGGAACATCTTCAAGGAGGGGAAGCGCATTGGTTGACTTGGCAAAATATCGCTTGGAATCTGCGCAGGAACGTTTGGCATCTGCCAAGCTGGAAATGGAGGCTGGGCACTTCAAGGATTCCGTCAACCGTTCCTATTATGCGCTTTTTCATACTATTCGCAGTTTGCTGGCCGAAAAGCAAATAGACTTCATAAAGCATTCTGCCGTGATCAGCTATTTTCGCCAACACTATATCAAGACCGGGATTTTTGAGGAAAAGTATTCGGATTATGTTGGCAAGGCGTTTATTTTGCGGAATAACAGCGACTACGCTGATTTTTATGTAGTGGCAAAGCCGGATGCAGAAATGCAATATGAGCATGCCAAGGAGTTTTACGAGACGGTCAGGCAATATTTGGAGCAGAAAAGTGTTTAGGAAACACTGATTAAGTCAATTCGTGCATCTGGCGAGAGATTTTTTCGACTGTCTAGGAAAAGACCTCGAAGGCGTAGCATCGCTACGTCGAGAGGGCTTTGACGACGGCAGTCGGAAAAAGATCCGGCAGAGGCGCGGAGGGACTTATTCAGTGGTTCCTTTAGGGATTGCCTACTATATTTTGTTGTAAGCGGGGACGGGATAGAATGGCGGGCGGACAGGTCTGGACCATCGGGGCGATATTGAAATGGAGCGAGCAGTATTTCGGCGGCCACGGCGCGGAAATGCCGAGGCTGGACGCCGAGGTGCTGCTTGCTTTTCTTTTGGGGCAGAAGCGGATCTATCTCTATGTGCATTTCGATCAGCCGCTGACCGCGGACGAGCTTGCCAAATACAAGGAAATGGTTAAGCGGCGCACGGCGGGGGAGCCGGTGGCGTATATCTGCGGCGAAAAAGAATTCATGGGGCTGGCGTTCAAAGTGACGCCCGCCGTTCTCGTGCCCCAGCCCGACACCGAGACGCTGGTGGAGGCGGCGATGGATCGGCTGAAAGGAAAAGATGCGCCCCGCGTCGCCGACGTCTGCACCGGCAGCGGCGCGATTGCGTTGGCCCTCGCCCATTATCTGCTGGAGGCTTCGCTCGCGGCGACAGACATTTCCGCCGAGGCAATCGAGATTGCGAAGCGGAACGCCGAAAATTTGTCGCTTTCGGAGCGTGCGGAATTTTTCGAGGGGGATTTGCTGGCGCCGCTGGCGGGAAAAACTTTCGACGCGATTGTCTCGAACCCGCCCTATATCCCAAGCGGCGAAATCGCGGGGCTGCCCCGGGAGGTGCGCGCCGAGCCGAGGCTCGCCCTCGATGGCGGCGCGGACGGCCTTGACTTTTACCGCCGATTGGTTGGTGAAAGCGCGGCGCTGTTGAACGACGGCGGATTTCTAGCTGTCGAATGCGGCGATACGCAGGCTGGAGCGATTGTGGAAATGGCAGAGACGGGCGGCTTCGGGAAGACGGAAATCGTCCGCGACCTCGCGGACAAAGAGCGCGTCGTGGTGCTTTGGAAAGCGTGAATCATTTGCAGACGAGAATTGAAAAAATAACCGATATAAAAGAAGCCTCGACGGTTTTTGCCGAGGCGGGCGAAATTATCCGAAAGGGAGGCCTTGTCGCGTTTCCGACGGAAACGGTGTACGGTCTCGGCGCGAACGGACTCGATGCGGACGCCTGTGCGAAGATTTATGAAGCGAAGGGGCGCCCTTCGGACAATCCGCTGATTTTGCATGTCGCCGACCGCGCGATGATCGACAAGGCGGCGACGGTCACGGAAATGGCGGAGAGGGTATTGGCGGCCTTTGCCCCCGGCCCTGTCACGGTGATCCTGCCGAAACGGGATGTGGTGCCGCCAAGCGTCACGGGCGGGCTTGCGACCGTCGGGATTCGCATGCCGGATAACGACATCGCCCGCGCCTTGATTCGCGCGGCGGGTGTGCCGATTGCCGCGCCCAGCGCGAACCGCTCCGGCCGTCCCAGCCCGACGACGGCGGCGGCGGTGCTGGCCGACATGGCGGGGAAAATCCCGCTGATTCTCGACGGCGGGCCGTGCAAGTTCGGCGTGGAGTCCACGATTGTGGACTGCACGGGGGAACGCGCGGCCATTTTGCGCCCCGGCGCGGTCACGCGGGAAATGCTGGCCGAAGTCCTCGGCGGGCTTGCGCCGCCGCCCGTCGTCGGGGAAAAGGACGCGCCCCTCGCGCCGGGCATGAAGTACACCCATTACGCGCCCCT
>CAMVJN010000184.1 GCA_947167825.1 uncultured Selenomonadales bacterium
TTTTTATGCGAAAGCCTAATTGGGAAATGTCAGCTGCGACGCCGATGGCCGCGCTCAGTCCAATATTTCCAATCCTTTCAGGAGAACTTGCAGGAACGGGATATACAGCGATACGAAGTCTTTGGTGCCCGATCCTACGTCCTTGAATATCTCTATGTGCATTCTTTTTTTATATTCGATGCTTGCGGGATAGAGCGTCATGGCATAGCTGCTCTCGCAAGTCACGAACAGAGCTGCCTGTTCCGGGGTATACGCGGGGAACAGTTCCTGTACCAGCTTGACCAGCTCGCCGGAGATCTGGCTGATTTCCAGCCGGAATCGCTTGTGCATCTCCGAGGAAGCGTCTTTCAGTATCACCGTGTTCGCAATGCTGAACAGGGCCATCATCCGCTGGTGGCGCAGCAGCATTTCCGCCCAGGCGAGGCAGAATGCGTCCCTGTCTGTCACCGCTCCCGAAAAGGTGTTTTGGGCGTCTTCCAGCGTATTCCATCGGTCCTGCAGCAGGAGGGTGAGGAAGATGTCTTCCTTGCATTGGTAGTAGTTATACAGATTCAGGCGGGTGAAGCTGACCTTCCTGCCGATCTTGGAGAACGTGACTTTGTCGTAGCCCACTTCCGCGTAAAGCGCCGCCGCAGCGTCTACGATCTGCTGCCGCCGGATCTCTTTCTGCTCTTCTCCCCTCGCCCGGATAAACCCCAATTCTTTCTTCAAACTCAAACCTCCAGCCTGCCGAAATAGGATCTCCTGATCTGTTGATATGTCGCCGTTTCACGATAATTTTGCAACGCCCCATTCAGCTTGTCAAGCATTTCTTTGTTGCCTTTGGCGACGGCGATCCCGATGCCGCTCTCCTTGTTGCCGGGCCATTCCGTCATGAGGCGCAGCCTGTCCCTGTAAAAATTGGCAATATAGAAGCGGGCGGTGTAATTATCCATGACGGCAAAGTCGGCCTTCTTGTCCAGCACCATCTGCAACGCCTCTTCCGCGCTGCCGCATTCGATGACGGCACCGGAATACTGCTTCGCCTGCCCCACATGGACGCTGCCCGCCTCCACCGCGATGCGTTTGCCCTTCATGGCATCCGCGCTGCGGGATTCCGTACCGAAAGGAGCGACTGCGACGCTCTTTACCCCTTCAAGATAGGGATCCGTAAAATCGGCCGCTTTCCTGCGTTCCTCCGTGACAGTCATGCAGGAAATAACTGCGTCCACTTTTCCTGCCTGCAGGGACGGCAGCAGGTCATTGAAGCTCGTGTTCACGAATTCCACCTTGTCGTAGCCCATTTCCCTTGCCAGCCCGTGCATCAGCTCCACATCGAAGCCGATGTGGGTCTTGGACGCCGCCTGATAATACACGAACGGCGGATAATCAACCGCGGTGCCCACGCGCAGCACTTTTTTCGCCGGGGCTTCCTGCCGGGCAGACATTTCGTCCTGGTCCGCCCTGCCGCCGAAACCGGTAACAGCCAACAGACAAACGATCGCTAACACAATGCTCAATACTTTTTTCATGGCTTTCTCCTCCTTCAATTCTTACAACCTTCACAATAAATTACATGTTGTCATTTATTTGATTGCATCATATCACATCTTCAAATAAATTACAACATGTAATTTACATTTTTTGTAAAAAATAAACTGCCGCGAATTGAATCGCAGCAGTTTTGGGGGAATCGTGTTTCCCTATTTCTTTACCACATCGATATTGTCCTTGTCGACGATGGCCGGGATGCACAGATAGCTTGGAATCGTCTTCACGTCGTTCTTGATGTTCTGCACGTCGTTGATGGCGGGCTGGCTGCCCTCGACGACGGCCTTGACCATGCGGACGACTTTCGCGCAGAGCACGTTCGGGTCTTTGTAGATGGTCATGGCCTGACGGCCCGCGCGAATATTCTCGAGGGCCTTGTCGCTGGCGTCCTGCCCGGTGATCAGTGTCGGCTTCCCTTTATACCCCACGGTCTTCTGGGCTTCCAGCACGGCGTTGGCGAGGTCGTCGTTGGCCGCCACCACCAGGTCAAGGTTCTTGCCCGCGTAATGCTGGCGCAGGATCGTTTCCATGCGTGCCTTTGCCTTGTCCGCGCTCCAGCCTTCGGTCGCCACGTCTTTGAACGCGGACTGGCCGGACGGGATGACGAGCTGGCCTTTATCGATATAGGGCTTCAGGCGGTCATAGGCGCCCTGATAAAACATCGGGGCGTTCATGTCGGAGGGATCGCCCGCCACGAATTCCAGTGTGAAGGGACCCGCGCCGCCTTTCAGGTTCAACTTTTCCTCGACGTATCTGCCCATGAATTCGCCGACGGCAGAGTTGTCAAAGGAGGCGTAATAGGTAATCGCGTCGGTGTGCATGACGAGGCGGTCGTAAGCGATCACGGGAATGTTCGCTTCCTTCGCTTCCTTCAGCGCGTCGCCGAAAATCATGGCGTCCTGCACCGCGAGAACGATGCAGGCCGGTTTCTCCGCGATGGCCGCCTTCAGCTGTTCCACCTGGTTCTGCGGCGAGCTGCAGAATTCCATCTTGCAGTCGTAGCCCGCCTCCGAGACGTATTTCTGGCAGAGCGGACCGACCGCTTTCCACGGGCCGCCCGCGGCGGGATCGGGAAAAAGCAGGCTGACTTTTTTGGCCGCGTCCTGCTCCTGTCCGCAGCCCGACGCCAAAAGCAGGGAAAACAGCACGGCCAAGAGGAGCGCCGACATTTTTATCATTCGCTTCATGGAAAAATCTCCTTTCGTGTCCTGATCCCGTCACAGCTTGAACTGCGTCGTCGAATCCTTGAGCTTCTGGGCCAGTTCCGCAAGGTTACGGCTGGCGTTGGCGATCTCGTCCATCGAAGCGGAAAGCTCTTCGGTGGCGGCGGAAACGGAACCGGTTTCGTCGGAGATCTCGTCGCTGGCCTTGTTCAGGCTGTCCATCGTTTGGACGAGGGCGCTGGCCTTTTCCGCGGAGACACGGGCCGCGTTCAGAATCGTCTCGGCGTTGTGCGTGAGCCCCTCCACCGCGTTCACGATGGCGTCGAAGGCGTTGCCCGCCTCGTCGACGACTTCCTTGCCGCTCTTGACGTCCTCGGTCCATTTCGCCATGCTGTCCACGGC
>CAMVJN010000185.1 GCA_947167825.1 uncultured Selenomonadales bacterium
CGAGGTCATGATGCCCAGCCAAACGAACCCCAGCGGGAATGTCCACGGGGGCGAGCTTATGAAGATGATGGACTCCACGGCTTACGCGGCCGCGCGGAAATATTGCCATGCCAATGTGGTCACGGCGCGCGTGGACGAGCTGGAATTCCATACGCCGATCCTGATCGGCGATCTTGTGACTTGCACCGCCGAAGTGATTTACGTGGGACGGTCCTCTATGGAGGTGGCTGTCAATGTGGAGGTGGAGGTGCTGGAAGCGGAGCAGGAGCCGCAGCACGCATTGTCCGCGTATTTCACGATGGTGGCGTTGGACCGCAATGGCCGCCCCATGGCGGTTCCCCCGATGAAATTGGAATCGGAGGATGAAAAGGCCCTGTTTGAGGAGGCAAGAAAGCGCCATGAAATGTACCATGAGCGGAAAAAGCAAAGACATGGCGCAAAGGATGAGTGATGATTTTGAATCATTTTTACCCGCGAGTGCCACAAACGTCGGAATATCAACCTTTAGTCAATTTTGCGGAAAATTCCGAAGTGAAAACTTTGCACACGGGAGAGAAAGCGGCGCAATATGCGGGAGGGAACTATGGCAACCATCAAAGACCATTACGGCGTCTACTGCAAGAAACGGTGCATTGCTTCCTATTATATCTACACAGACGGGACGGCCTGCTATTTTGCGGCGGAGCACGCATTCCGAAGGCTCGAAGGGGAGGACATTCCCGAGGGGTTCAAGCACTCGCTGGAATCGGAAGGCCCGGCGCCTTTCATGGCCGAAATCCTGACGGAGCGGAACCGGGTGCCGGGACAAAAAAAGCCCGTCTATAAAAGCGGGAACATAACCGTGGAGCGGATCGCGCGAGAGACCGGGGAGAAGTTTTGGGTCTACAGGCAAAGCGCGGAAAAGGGGGAGGACGGGTACTCCGAGAAAAGCCACGCCGCGCCCCACTATGAGGGCGAGAAAACGCCGGAGGGCATGACGGAATGGGCGTCATGGTACTGCTTCAACAAGATGGACGACGGCACCTACGAGGCCGAGCTTGACGAGGCATGGTGCTGGGGCGGCGGCCACAACGACGGCGGCACGATCCACGCCGAAATCCCCGACGCATGGTTTGCCTTGCCTTACGATGATTTTCTTGCAAACGTTGTCACGCTTGCAGGCACCGCGCATCTCGGCTTCACTCCGGGAGAACTGAAAGAGAAAGAGGGGCTCAAGGAGTTCTTCGGTTTCCGGTGATGGGCATGGAGCGATCGCGCTGCGTCGGCACGCGGAAAGCGTATAGTTAACCATCCATCCGCATAAGACATCCCCCGTGGGGCAGTTCCGCCTTCACGGGGGATTTTTGCGGGGTATTCCTGTTCCGCCTGCATGGTGGCCTTTTCCGGGCCATCGATTTTTGCGCGCTAATCGCATTTCTTAGGAAACGACGATTAAGTCAATTCGAGGCCATGCCGAAGGATTTTTTCGTCTGTCTAGGAAAGCACCTCGAAGGCGTAGCATTGCTACGTCGAGAGGGGATTGACGACGACAGGCGGAAAAAGACTCGGCATGGGCCGAAGGGGCTTATTCGGCGTTTCCCTTATGGGCATTTGCAGCATCATTCCCGTCGTGGGGCGCGGCGAGGCGCTCTTGCTCGTCCATGTGGGCATTGGCGATTTTCAGGAGCAGGGAACTCAACGTCAACAAAAGCTTGGCGAGTGCTGCCGCGGCCAGCGCGAGCACAGCGTAAAAACAGGCGCGAAGAATGCCGGACACCCATAAGCAGAACGCTTTCCCGACATTGCTTCCAAGAAAAACAAAGAGCAAGCCGAAATACAAAAGCCAGTAACGGTTCGGTTCCATCCTTCGTGTCACCTCTTTCATCCAGTCTGTCTTGCAGAAATGGGCAGCGCTTTCGTCGCCTGTGTTCAACAATTCGGTGGAGCCTTCAAGAAATTCGGCAGCGAATCTCTTCAATGCCCCGAATCATCTCCACAATCATATCATGCGTCGGCGTCGGGATGCCGTATGTCTCGCCGAGCCGCGAAATACATCCGTTCAGCGTTCCGATTTCCGTTTGCCGACGCTTTTCGATGTCCTGCAGCGTGGAAGAACGATGGGAGCCTGCGTTCGGAACCAGCTTGCCGTAAAATGCTTCCTTGTACGCCTCCGCGTTTTTCCAATAGGTCTTATATCCGGCTGCGTCCATCACGGCGAAGGTTTCCTCAATCAGCTTGTCCATAATGCCGACGATATGCATGGATTCCGCCAGTTGGCCATAATTCATGGCAAGGATTGCTCCCAGCGGGTTCAGCGTTGTGTTGAAAAGCATTTTTGCCCATAACGGATGCTCCAGGTTTTCCGTTGTTTCTGAGGGAATGCCGGAATCCGCGATTGCCTTGGCCAGCGGTTCCAGCGCTTTTACGGATTCCCCGTGCAAGGAGCCCAGTGCGACGGGCGCGTTATGCGCGGTGATGTTGGTTGCGCCGGGTGCGGTTCTTTCAAAGCCTGTAACCACTACGGCATTGAATACCTGCGAGGCGGGAAAATGCGCCAGATACGGCTCTTCGTTTCCCCACCCGTTTTGGAAAATCACGATCCGCCCCGTCGGCCCGAGAATCTCCCGATGCGCTGCCAGTTCGCCCGCCACGGTTTCATTGGCGGTGGTCTTGACAGCGACAGCGATATAGTCATAGCCGTGGGCGACATGCTCGTAGTCCTCGAAGATAGTGACGCGATCCGGCGCAATCGTGATTTCGCCGAAGAGCCCGGTCCGCTTCAGGCCATGCTCCCGAATGTATTTTGCAGTAGCATTTTGGGAGAGAAGAGCCGTTTCCATTCCCGCGCTGGCCGCGGCGATGGCAATGGCGCACCCCACGGCTCCCGTCCCGATAATCAATATTTTCATGCGCTTTCCTCCTTCGGTGTCGTACCCGTCATGCATCCGTTTTTGCCGTCGCTTTTGCTTTTTCCTGAAAACGGTGCAACAAATCCTTCGGCGCAATGTCCTTATGCCGGTACCGCTTGCGTCCCTTCGTCTTGCCGCCGTAGTCGATCGCCTCGACGGGGCAGATATGAAGGCAGCCGAGGCATTCCGTGCAGCGGTGCTGCCAAA
>CAMVJN010000186.1 GCA_947167825.1 uncultured Selenomonadales bacterium
GACGGTATAGCGCACGTCCGGTTTGTAGGCGGCGCGGGCGATGGCGATGCTGACCGCGCTGTTGTCGTAGGCGGCGGTTTCAAGGCCGTTTTCCCGGATGAAGTCGGTCCGCACCGAGTCCCAAGCCCATTCGTTGAGCATGGTCCACTGGTTCTGGTCGCGTTTCATCGCTTCGTTGTTCTCGCGCATATAGCGGACGTCCGTGGGATGATAGTAAACGTAACATTGGCCGTTCGCGTCCCGGGCGAAGATCTCCGCGCCGGACATATCCTCGCACAAAAGCTCGCGCCGCCGCCCCTCGTCCACGCGCCCGATGGCGAAAAGCCAGCCCGCGCCGCGCACGTCATAGGAAAGTTTCTTCGCCGCCGCGATGGAGGCTTTCTCCGAAACGGAGAACAGCGTTCCTTCCCGTTCTCCCAAGATATCCGTCACCAGCAGCTTGTCGTACGCCTCGGGAATCGAGAGCCGGAGACCGCCGCGCTCGTAAACGCGCCGTGCCGACCGCTCGCACGCGCACACGGAGCCAACGTCGCCCGCGCTCCCCGCCAGCGAAACCGCCGGGGAAAACGCCGCCAAAGCCGCAAGCATGGCGGAAACCGCTATTTTTTTACCGTTCATGTTTATCGCCTCCTATGCGGATATGATACCATAAAATCGGGACAAACGAAACGCCCGCGAAGAAACCTCGCGAGCGTTTTATCCGTTCTTTGTTCTTTATTCGCTTTTCGTATCCATGACCGCCAGCGACGACACCCGGTCGCCTTCCTCGGTCTTCATCAGCATGACGCCTTGGGTGTTGCGGCTGATCAGGGAGATTTCGCCGACGCTGGTGCGGATGACGATGCCGTCGGTGGTGATCAGCATCAGCTCCTGGTCGGGGCGGGCGACTTTGAGGCCGATGACCGCGCCCGTTTTCTCCGTGACCTTCATGTTGATGATGCCCTTGCCGCCGCGCTGGGTCACGCGGTATTCCTCGGCCTTCGTTCGCTTGCCGTAGCCCTGCTCGGTGACGGTGAGGATTTCGCTGTCCGCGGCGAGCTTGTCCATGCCGACGACTTCGTCCATGTCGTGCAGCCGGATGCCCATGACGCCGCGTGTCTGGCGTCCCATGGAGCGCACGTTTTCCTCCTCGAAGACGACGGCCTGCCCGTCCCTCGTGCCGAGGATGATGCGGCTTTCGCCGTCGGTGAACCGGACGCCGATCAGGTCGTCGTCCTCGTCGAGGTTGATGGCGATCAGGCCGCCCTTTCTCGCGGTGTCGAACTCCTTGACCACGGTCTTTTTCACGATGCCCTTTTTCGTCGCCATGAAGAGATACCGATCCTCGCGGAACTCCTTCAGCGGGATCACCGCCGTGATGGTCTCGTCGGAGGAAAGCGGCAGCAGATTCACGATGGCCGTGCCTTTCGCTTGGCGCGCGGATTCGGGAATGTCGTAGCCCTTCAGCCGATAAACGAGGCCTCGGCTCGTGAAGAACAGGATCGTATGGTGCGTCGTCGTAATCAGCAGATTCTCGACGAAGTCCGTTTCCTTCGTGCCCATGCCGGTGACGCCGCGCCCGCCGCGCTTCTGCGTGCGGTAGGTGGCCAGCGGGATGCGCTTGACATAGCCGCCGTGGGTCAGCGTGACGACCACGTCTTCCTCGGCGATCAGGTCCTCCACGTCCATCTGCGTGCTGTCGATGGTGATGCGCGAACGGCGGTCGTCGCCGTATTTTTCGCGGACGTCGGTCAGCTCGTCCTTGATGATGCCGAAGATCTTGCTTTCGTCGGCGAGAACGCCCTTCAAGTATTCGATGGTCTTCAAGACCTCCTGATATTCCTCCTCGATTTTCTCCCGCTCAAGACCGGTCAGGCGCTGGAGGCGAAGATCGAGGATGGCCTGCGCTTGCTTCTCCGTCAACGAGAAGCCGCTCATCAACGCCTCGCGGGCGATGTCGGCGGTGCGGCTCTGGCGGATGGTCGTAATGACCGCGTCGAGATGGTCGAGGGCGATGTTCAAGCCTTCCAAGATATGGGCGCGGGCCTCGGCTTTTGCCAGCTCGTATTGGGTGCGCCGCGTGATGACGTCTTTTTGGTGCGCTATATAATAATGAAGGACTTCTTTCAGGTTCAGCACCCGGGGCCGGCCGTCCACCAGCGCCAGCATGATCACGCCGAAGCTGTCCTGCATTTGGGTGTGCTTGTAAAGCTGGTTCAGGAGCACGTTGGCGTTGGCGTCGCGGCGAAGCTCCACCACGATGCGCATGCCGCTGCGGTCGGATTCGTCGCGCAGCGCGGTGACGCCGTCGATGACCTTGTCCCGTGCCAGCTCGGCGATGCGCTCGACAAGCTTGGCCTTGTTGACCTGATAGGGAAGCTCGGTCACGATGATTTGGCTCTTGCCGTTGGACATCGTCTCGATATGGGCGTCGGCGCGCATTTGGATCACGCCGCGTCCGGTGCGGTACGCGCTTTGGATGCCGTCGGTGCCCATGATGAGCGCGCCCGTCGGGAAGTCCGGCCCCTTGATGACGGTCATCAATTCCTCAACCGTCGCCTCGGGATTGTCGATCAGCATCAGCGTGCCGTCTATGACCTCGCGCATATTGTGGGGCGGGATGTTCGTCGCCATGCCGACGGCGATGCCCGAAGTGCCGTTGACGAGAAGCTGGGGGAATTTCGCCGGCAGCACCGACGGCTCCTTCAGGGATTCGTCGTAGTTCGGCACGAAATCCACCGTTTCCTTGTCGATATCCTGGAGCATCAGCTCCGAGATTTTCGACATGCGGACCTCGGTGTAGCGCATTGCGGCCGCCGGGTCGCCGTCCACGGAGCCGAAGTTGCCGTGGCCGTCGGCCAGCAGATAGCGCATGGAGAAATCCTGCGCCATGCGGACGATCGCGTCGTAGACCGAGCTGTCGCCGTGGGGATGATATTTACCGAGAACTTCACCGACGATACGCGCCGACTTCTTGTAGGGCTTGTTCGAGCCCATGCCGGCTTCCTGCATCGCGTAGAGGATACGCCGATGCACCGGCTTCAGGCCGTCCCGGACGTCCGGCAGCGCGCGCGCCACGATGACGCTCATCGC
>CAMVJN010000187.1 GCA_947167825.1 uncultured Selenomonadales bacterium
GTGCCGTCTGGCAGCTTCTTCGCGTTCGATACCTGCACGCGTCCGAGTTCTGTCGCAAAGATGCCGACGTCGCCGACCTGTCCGCCGCCTTCCGCGTAGAACGGCGTCACGTCGAGGATAATGCCCGCTTCCTCGCCGTCGGAAAGCGCATCGGCAAGCGCGCCGTCCTTCCAAAGAGCGACGACCTTCGCCTCTTTTGCCGTTGCGTCCTGCCGCAAGCTCTTAACATCGATCTTGCTGAGGTCGGGCACCGCCACGCGCTGGTTTTCCTGGCGCGCCGCGCGCGCACGGTCACGCTGCTCCTGCATGGCCTTGTCGAAACCGGCATGGTCGAGCGTCAGGCCGCTCTCCTGCAAAATCTCTTCCGTCAGTTCCCACGGGAAACCATAAGTATCGTAAAGCTTGAACGCGCTTTCGCCGTCCAGCTCTTGCTTGCCTTTCGCCTTGACCGCCTCGATCTCCCCGGCCAAAAGCTCGCACCCTTGCTCCAGCGTCGCGTGGAAACGCTCCTCCTCAAGCTGGATAACCTTCTTGATATAATCCTGCCGCTCCGTCAATGCCTCAAAATCCGGCGCGTCCTTGTAAATCTTGATAACCGCATCCACCGCGCCCACGAGGAACGGCTTGTCCATGCCTAGGAGCCGCCCATGGCGTACGGCACGGCGAAGGATTCGACGCAGCACATAGCCGCGCCCTTCGTTCGACGGCAAGATTCCGTCCATGATCATGATTGTCATGCTGCGCGCATGGTCGGCGATAACCTTCAGGGAAATATCCTTCTGCTCGTCTTCGCCGTACTTTACGCCAGACACCCCGGACGCATACTCAATAATCGGGAACAAAAGATCCGTCTCGAAATTCGTGCGTTTTCCCTGCAATACGGACGCCAGGCGTTCCAAGCCACAGCCCGTATCAATGTTCTTGTGCGCAAGGGGCTTGTACTCGCCGTCCTCGGTCTTGTCGTACTGCGTGAACACAAGATTCCAGATTTCCAGATAGCGGTCACAGTCACAGCCGACAGCGCAGGTCGGCTCCCCGCAGCCGCGATCCTCTCCAAGATCAATATAGATTTCCGAATCCGGACCGCAGGGTCCCGGACCGATTTCCCAGAAATTGTCCTCCAGCTTCACGATATGGTCGGCAAGAAAACCGGGCTGCTGCTTCCAGATTTCCGCCGCCTCGTCGTCCTTCGGGTAAATCGTCGCGTAGAGCTTTTCCTTCGGAAGCTCCACGACCTCCGTCAGGAATTCCCAAGCCCAGGCGATTGCTTCTTTCTTGAAATAGTCGCCGAAAGAGAAATTGCCGAGCATCTCGAAATACGTCTGATGGCGCGCCGTCCGCCCGACATTCTCGATATCGCCCGTGCGGACGCAGCGCTGGCTCGTCGTGATGCGCGTGCGGGGCGGCTTCATCTTGCCGGTGAAAAACGGCTTGAAGGGCGCCATACCCGCGCCAATCATCAAAAGCGTCGGATCGTTCTCGGGAATCAGGGAAGCACTCGGAAGGCGCAGATGCCCCGCCTTTTTGGCAAAAAAATCCAAATACGCTTCGCGCAGTTCATTGCCCGTCATGAATTTCAAAACAATCAGCTCCTAAGAAATTCTTTCATTAAACTTAGTTATTATATATTAATCCACTGCATAAAGTCAATTTAAAAAAGGCAAGCTGTTGTGACATCAAAGTCCCAAGCAGTCTGCCTCTTTCAATGACAAAAACCCGTCGCCCGCGATAATGACATGGTCGAGCACGGGAATCCCCATGATCTCCCCTGCTTTCATCATCTGCTTCGTGATTTGCACGTCTTCCCTGCTCGGCGTCGGATCGCCGCTGGGGTGATTGTGGATCAATATCATATTGGCGGCAGAATACCGTATCGCCTCGCGGAATATTTCCCTCGGATGAGCCACCGATGCTGTCAGGCTTCCGACGGAAACTGTCGGCATCGCGAGTACCCGGTTCCGCACATCCAGCAGCATGACGAGGAAATGCTCTTTCTGCTCGAACCGAAGCAGCGGCGACGCGTAACGCGCCACATCCTCCGGCCCCTCGATTTTTTCCAGCTTCTGCGCCGCCTTTGCGGAGAGCCTGCGTCCCAGCTCGACAGCGGCAACGATAGTGGCCGCTTTGGCAAGCCCCACGCCATGCACCGTCGCAATCTCCTGCGGCGAAATATTCATGATGGAGACAAGTCCCTTGTCCTTGTATTTCGCCAAGACCTCTTCCGCCAAATGGAGTACTGAAACTGAAGCCGTACCGGTTCTGAGCAGAATTGCCAGCAGCTCCGTATCGCTGAGCGCCGCCGCGCCCCGCTGGATCAGTTTTTCACGCGGTCGTTCTTCCTGGGGAAGATCCCGCACCATCACTGTCAAAGAACAATCCCCGCCTTTCGCGCAAGTTCCCTGACCGCGTAAAGCGGCAGGCCGACTACGTTGGAAAACGAGCCGTCCACGCGTGGAATGAACTTTGCCGCAATCCCCTGCACCGCGTAAGCCCCCGCTTTGTCCATCGGCTCTCCCGTCGCGATATACGCGGTAATTTCCTCATCGGAAAGCTTGCCTACCCAAACCGCCGTCCGCACAGCATCTGTATACACCTCGCCACGATACGCGAGAGCGATACCGGTATAAACAAAATGCTGTCGCCCAGAAAGAAGCCGCAGCATCCGCGCGGCATCCGCCGCGTCCTTCGGCTTGCCTAAAATCTTTTCATCCACGGCAACAACCGTGTCCGCTCCCAGCACCGGCGCATTGCCGCCTGCTTTCGCAGCCACGTCTTCGGCTTTCCGACGCGCGTTTTCCGCCGCAAGCCGATCCGGCGGAATCCCGTCGCCCGAAAGCTCATCTGCATCGCTGACGACGACGCGGAACTCGCAGCCAATCTGCCGCAAAAGCTCCTGCCGCCGGGGCGACGCCGAAGCCAAAATCAAAGCCTCACCTGTTGTCATTGGTCCAAATCCACATTCGCGCCGCGATACTTATTGACCGCGTCCGATTCCTTCATAT
>CAMVJN010000188.1 GCA_947167825.1 uncultured Selenomonadales bacterium
CCAGCCGTTGGAGAAGACGTCGATCCACGGGCCGAAGAAGCTGCCGCCCACCAAGTCGTCCCGATTATCGATGAAGCCGGAAGTCAGGAGATACAGGCTCCACCATATCACGATAAGGAACAGATTGGCGATGGTACAGGCAATCAGCCGGAAAAGCAGCACAAACAGCACCAAGGCCGTGAAAAAGAAGATGTACGCCAGAATATCCAGCAGCGTGTCCTCCATAGCCTAAAACTCCACTTTCGGCACGGCGCGGGCCGATTCTTCCGCCGCGAAGGGCTTCATGGGCGAGTAGCCCAGCATGCCCGCGAACATATTGCCGGGGAAAGTCTCGATTTTCACGTTGTAGCGTCTTATGGCTTCGTTGTAATCGCGCCGCGCCACCGAGATGCGGTTCTCCGTGCCGGCGATTTCCCGCATCAGTTCCGTGAAATGGGCGTCGGCTTTGAGGTTCGGATAGTTTTCCGCCACCGCGATGAGCCGTCCGAGAGCGCCGGAAAGCTCCGCGTTCGCCGCGCCCATTTCTTCCGGCGTCTTTGCGCCCATGACCCGCGTCCGCGCGTCGGTGACTTCTTTCAGCACTTTTTCTTCGTACTGCATATAGCCCTTGACGGTGTTGACAAGATTCGGGATCAGGTCAGCCCGCCTCTGGATTTGGTTCTCCACTTGCCCGTACTGTGCGCCTACGTCGATGTACGCGCTCTTGAGCCCGTTGTAGGTGCTGATGCCCGTGCCGCCGAACAGCAGGAGCACGCCGAGAATAACGCCGAGAATGTGCATGATCATCCGTCCTTTCGGTGTATAATTTTCTACTATAACAATAACAAAATATAAGCCGATGCGCAAGCCTGAACGAAAAAACCGCTGTCCTTCCAAGCGGGGAACAGCGGCTGTTTCATTTTTCCTCGTTTGCCACATGGGGGCAGGAATAGCGGACGAAATTCGCTTTGCCTTTTTCCTTGGCGGCGTACAGGGCTTTGTCGGCCAGCGCGTAGAGGGCCGGGAAGCCGCAGTGGGCGTCGTCGATGCCTACGCCGATGCTGCAGGTCAGGTTTTGCGCCTTGCCGATTTTGGCGGCGCAGAGTTTTTCCAGTATCGTTCGGGCCATTCCGTCGGTTTGCGAAAAGGGCTCGCCTTTCGGTATCGGCATGAGGGCCATAAATTCGTCGCCGCCGATCCGGCCGATGATGTCGGAGGAGCGGAATGTCCGCGACAAGATGCCGGACAGGGCCTTCAGGACTTCGTCGCCTGTCTGGTGGCCGAAGGTGTCGTTGACCTGTTTGAAGTCGTCGAGGTCGATGAGGAAGAGGGCGGAGACTTCATCGTCCTTTTTCGCGGCAAGCGCTTTGGCGGCCTCGGACTCGAAGGTGACTTTGTTGTAGATTCCCGTCAGGAGGTCATGGCGGCTGCGGTCGGTCACTTCCGAGAATTTTTGCGCGAACCAGTTCACGTGCCAATGGATGAAGACGAACACCGCGACGAGCACCAGCAGCATGGCCGCCACGGTGGTCAGGACGTAGTTGCGGAGGGCGGCGCGCAGGCCCTCCGCGGGGGCCGATGCCATCAGCGCACCGACCACGGCGTCGTCGCTCTCCTGACGAATCGGTATGACATAGGCTTGGCAGGGCGTTCCGTTGATGACGATATGGCGGCACCAAAGCTGCTTCCCTTCTTCGAGGGTGTGCGTCTGGATGGCTTCGTCCGCCGTCAGCCCGATGCCGCGCTGTCCGTTTTTGTCACGAATGGAGGTCATGGCGGCCTGCTTTCCGAAGAAGAAGGTGAAATCCGTCCCGGTTTGTTTTTTCAGGTCATCGACGATGGATGTCTTTTGGGAAATGTTGAGATTCATGCCGCGCCAGACAAAGCCGTCCTCCTGTCGGCGGTAATCCCCGTAGCCTTGGCTGGAATAAAAGGTCAGGGCCGCCAGCGCCGCGGAGCGCAGGTTGCCTTCCTTTTCGTTGTAAAGGTTCGCACGGAACTGGGTGAGCCCGAGGAACAGGGAGATCGCCGCGAAGAGGAGTAGCGGCAGGCCGTTGAGCAGCAAGAGCTTGGTTCGGAATTTCATAGCTGTTCTTTCGTAATCACGGAAACGCCCGTGTCGGTGACGGCGCCTGTGCCCGTGTACTCTCCTTTCAGGGCGCGGACGGCAAGGATGAGGCCGTCATGCCCCATTTTTTCCGGCTTCTGCTGCATGGTGGCGTAAATGACGCCTTCTTGTATCATGGAAAGGGTGTAGTCCGACGTGTCGAAGCCGATGATGATTTGCTTGGTGCCGGATGCCGCGATTTCCTCGCTGACTGCCCGGGTCATTTGCTCGTTCGCACCGAAAAAGCCGACGTAGTTCGGGCGAACCCTTACGTTTTCCTTGACATCCTGCCAATCGGACTGCATATAGATGGGCGGCGCCACCGTGTAGGGCGTGTTCTGGAAGGCCGCGCGGAATCCTTTGATGCGCAGGATGGTGTTTTGGGATTGCCGGTTCATGGCCACGATGCCGACCGTGCCAGAGGAAATGCCGGCCTTTTCGAGAGCTTGTTTCATGGTGGCTCCGGCGACGCGCCCCGCCTGTTCGTTGTCCGTCATCAGCGTGGCCACGGCGGCCTCGGTGGCGGCGCTGTCCACGTAGACGAGCTTGACCCCGGCGGTCGTGGCGTTCCTGAGATTTTCGGTCAATTCTGTCTGGGAGGTGGCGGACAGCAGAATCGCTTGCGCGCCTTCGTTCACGGCCCGGTCGATGCATTTTTTCTGTTCCTCGATGGAACGAACGGTGGGCGCGTCCCAGTGATAGTCGATACCGCCCAGTTCCTCCGCCGCCTTCCGGCATCCGGCGTCGATGTTCTGCCAATAGGTGCTGCCTTGGTCCATGGTGATTAAATAAATTTTGTATTGGGCGTCGGTGCTGGCGGGCCGGACTTTCTCCCGCCGGGTCGAATCCTCCCGCACGATGATGTCGGGTTCCTCGTTCAGCGCGTAATAGCCCAAGCAGGACACGAACACAA
>CAMVJN010000189.1 GCA_947167825.1 uncultured Selenomonadales bacterium
TTCGTCATGACGACGCGCACCTCCGCCCCCGCCTTGCGGAGACGGCTGACGACCTCCACGGCCTTGTACGCAGCGATGCCGCCCGTGACGCCCAATAATATTTTCTTTCCTTGAAGCATTATCTTGTTTCCTTTACTTTATGCAAAGCTTCGTGCGCTCGTAGCCGATCTTTTCCTCCGCGACCTCTGCGAGCGCCCGCGTCACGTTCTTGTTGGACGGCACCTTCACCTTGGCCTCCGCGCCGTCCTGGAGCTGCCTCGCCCGCTTCGCCGCAAGCACCGCCAACGTGTAGCGGCTGTCCACCTTCGTCAAAAGTTCTTTCATCGGCGGATGCACGATATCCATCTGCTTCATATTCTTTACGCTTCCTTCCTTAAAAGTTCTTCTATTTTATATAGATTGGCAGCCGTGCGCGCGTGCTCAGCCGTCACAATGGCTGCAATCGTCCGCACGGCATTTTCCACTTTGTCATTCACGACTGTATAGGCGTATTCCTTCGCGACGGCGATTTCCCCTGCCGCAGCCGCCATACGGCGCGCCACGACTTCATCGGAGTCCGTCCCGCGCCCCCGCAGCCGTTTTTCCAGTTCTTCCAGCGACGGCGGCAGAATAAAGATGTAAATCCCATGCGGGAATTTCTTCATGACGTTCAACGCACCCTGTGTGTCGATCTCGAGCAGAATATCCGTGCCATCAGCCAGCTTTTCCTCGATTTTCTTCAGCGGCGTCCCGTAGTAATTCCCGTAAACCTCCGCCCATTCCAAAAGCTCGCCGTCCGCAATCATGCGCTCGAAGGCGGCGCGGTCGAGGAAATAATAATTGACGCCGTCCCGCTCCCCTTCACGCGGCGTACGTGTCGTCGCCGAAATCGAGTAGGCCACTTCGGGACAGGCGCGCAAAAATACGCTGCAAACCGTGCCTTTTCCCGCCCCCGACGGACCGGATATCACAATCAGGCAGCCTGTTCTCATGACTCATCCTCCTCCGTCCGAGCCGACGCGTCCTCCTTGCCCGCGATACGCCCCACAATGGTCTCCGGCTGCACGGCGGACAGAATCACATGGTCGCTGTCCGCGATCAGCACCGAACGCGTGCGCCGCCCGTAAGTCGCGTCAATCAGGCGTCCGGCCTCCCGCGCCTCCTGCACAATCCTCTTGATCGGCGCCGACTCCGGCGCGACGATGGAAATGAGCCTGTGCGCCGAAACCACGTTGCCGAACCCGATATTGATAAATTTCATTTCCATAAATATTATCCTCTATTCAATATTCTGCACTTGTTCGCGCAGCTTCTCGATCTCGCTCTTCATTTCTACGGCAATCTTCGCCGCGCAGACGTTGTTCGCCTTCGACGCCGTCGTGTTGACTTCGCGGTTCATTTCCTGGATCAGGAAGTCCAGCTTCCGCCCGACAGGAGCTTCCGCGTTTTCGAGGATATTGCGGAACTGCTCGAAATGGCTGCGGAGCCGCACGATTTCCTCGGTGAAATTCACCCGATCCGAATAGATTGCCACTTCCTGTATAATCCGCGCCTCGTCGATTTCCGCCCCTTCAAGCGCCTCTTTTACCGCAGTCTCCAAACGCTCGCGATACTGCCTGACGATTTCCGGCCCCAGCGCCGCCACTTCCTCCACCTGTGATGAAAGCAGGTCGACGCGCTTCAAAAAATCCGCCTTGAGGTTTTCGCCCTCTTTTTCGCGCATCTCGGTAAACTGCACCATTGCCTGCTCCAAAGCGGAAAGCAATACCTCGTCGGCGCCTTCGAGGCCATCCTGCGTTTCCATCGCCGTCAATACGCCCGGATAGGCCGCAATCGCCCGCACATCATCGGGACGCGGCAAATGCAGCAAATCGCTGATCTCGTTCAAGGCCTTATGGTAAGCAATCGCCAACGGTTTGTCAAGGCGTATTTCCCGTACGTGCTCGCGCTTGTCGAAAAACTGCACGCTGACCGTCAACTTGCCCCGGGACGCATACTCCTTCACTTTGTTTTTCATGGGCTCCAGAAACGGGTCGAGGACATACGGCATATGGACGTCAATATCGAGATACCTCTGATTGACCGCCTTGACCTCAATGGCGGCGCGGAAATCCTCGGTCTCCGCAAGCCCTGCGCCGAATCCGGTCATGCTTTTCAGCAATTTTCTCCCTCCTCATACACGCCCGAAAAAACTTTTTCCGCCGGGCCTGTCATATAAATATGGTTGTCTTCCGCCCATTCGATAATCAGCCGACCGCCGTCCAGCTCAACTTCCGCTTTCCGTTCCGCACGGCCGTTCAGCACTGCCGCCACCAGCGACGCACAGGCGCCCGTCCCGCAGGCCAGCGTCACCGCCGCGCCTCGTTCCCAGACACGCATCCGCAAATGCTCGCGATCCCGGACTACGACGAACTCGGTGTTCGTCCGGCGCGGGAACCATTTATGGCGCTCAAATGCGGGACCGACCGTTTCCATAGCCACGTCATCCACATCGCCGACAAAAACGACGCAATGCGGATTCCCCATCGAAACGCAAGTGGCCTTGTACTGCTTGCCGAGCACTTCGATATTTTCCGCAACCATGCGTTTTTCGCCAAAACCCTGCACCGGAATCCGCGCCGCTTCCAACACCGGCTCGCCCATATCGACCTCAATGCCTGTAATTTTCCCGTTTTCTTTCACAACGCGCGGAGTCAAGATGCCCGCGCCCGTCTCCACCGTAAAGGCATCCCTGTCCGTCATGCCTTCCTCGCAGACAAGCCGCGCAAAGCAGCGAATGCCGTTTCCGCACATCTCCGCCTCGCTGCCGTCCGCATTGAAAATCCGCATACAAAAATCCGCCTTGTCCGACGTCAGGACGAAAATCAGTCCGTCCGCGCCGATCCCGTAATGACGGTCGCAGACGCACCGCGAAAGCTTCGCCGCGTCCGACGGCAGCCCTGAAGCCCGCCCGTCGACCAGCACGAAATCATTGCCGCACCCCTGCCATTTCGTAAAAGCCAATGCCATACTTCCACGC
>CAMVJN010000190.1 GCA_947167825.1 uncultured Selenomonadales bacterium
GGGCGAGCGGTATCGGCTGGAGGATCTTCTTTACGGCATGATGCTCGTTTCGGGCAACGACGCCGCCGCCGCCGTCGCGGAGCATGTGGCGGGCAGCGTGCAGAAGTTTGCCGGGCGCATGACGGAAAAAGCGCAGGCAATCGGCGCGAAAAATACACGCTTCACCAATTCCTGCGGGCTTCACGACCCGCGCCATTACACGACGGCGCATGACTTGGCGTTGATCACGGCCTACGGGTACAGGAACAGCGCGTTCCGCAAAATCGTCTCAACGAAAGAACGGCGTGTGCCTTTGATGAAGCCGCCCTTTTTCCGTGAACTGGAAAACGAAAACATGCTGCTTTGGATTTATCCGGGAGCGAACGGCGTCAAGACCGGCTACACGGACGCGTCGGGGCGTTGTGTCGTGACGGCTGCGGAGCGGGACGGAGTGCAGTTGATTTCCGTGGTGCTCGACGGCATTTATATGTGGAACGATTCGATAGCGATGCTCGATTACGGCTTTCGTCATATCGAGGCGCGAGAGTTCGTGAAAAAAGGGGAGAAGTTGGCGACTGTTGCCGTCGCAGGCGGCGAGGAACAAACGGTCGCTCTGGTGGCGGAAAAGGAGCTTCGCCTTCCCGTTCCCAACGGGGATGCGTCAGCCTACCGGCGGGAAATCAAGGCACCGAATTCGCTGGAAGCGCCGGTGCGGCGGGGCGAAAAAGCAGGCGAAGCCGTATATTATTATAAGGGCCAAAAAGTCGCCAGCGTCCCGTTGACGGCGGAAAGCCATGTGGGAAGAGAAAATTCTTTTCTGGGAGGCCTGGCAAGGTTCTGGCACAGGATTACTTCGTTGTTTGCATAGATTTTGAAAAGAGGACTTCATGGAACGGTTGCAGAAGATCATCAGTCAGGCGGGCATTGCATCCCGTCGCGCGGCAGAGAAAATGATCGAGGAAGGACGTGTGACGGTGGACGGCGTCGTGGCGTCCCTCGGCGCACAGGCGGACGCCGCTTCGCAGACGATCTGCGTGGACGGCGAGCCGATCCGCAAGGCGGAGGCCCATGTCTATTTTTTGCTGAACAAGCCGAAAGGCTATATTTCGACGGCGAAGGACGACCGCGGGCGGAAGACCGTCCTCGATTTGCTGCCGGAGGTTGACGCGCGCATTTACCCGGTGGGGCGGCTGGACAACGGTACGGAAGGGCTTCTGCTGCTGACCAACGACGGCGAGCTGATGAACGGCCTTTTGCATCCGGCGCGGGAAGTCTGGAAAACCTATGTCGCCCAAGTGGAGGGGCAACTGGCAAAGCCGGAATTGCAAATGCTGAAAAGCGGCGTGAAGCTGGAAGACGGCGTCACCGCTCCGGCAAAAGTGCGCGTGCTTGACTGGAACCCCAAAAGCGGGCGCACGAAGCTGGAAATTTCCATCCACGAGGGGAAGAATCGCCAAGTGCGGCGGATGTGCGAGGCGGTGGGACATTCCGTGCAGGCGTTGAAGCGGACGGAATTTGCCGGACTGAGCCTCTCCGGCGTGAAACGCGGCGAGCATCGCGCGCTTTCGGCGGACGAAGTCGCGTATCTGTATGAGCTTGCGGATCTGCCCATGCGCGGCGGAAAGCGGAAGGGCTGAACATGGACAGGGTGCTTGTAGTCGGCGCCGGCCCTGCCGGCATGATGGCGGCCATCAAGGCGGCGGAAAACGGAGCGTCGGTTACGCTGCTGGAAAAGATGGACCGCGTCGGCAGGAAAATGGCAATCACGGGCAAGGGGCGCTGCAACATGACGAACGCGGCGCCCGTGCCCGAGATCATAAAGCATATTCCCGGGAACGGCGCGTTCCTGAACAGCGCGATCCGGTTTTTCGACAACGAGGACGTTATCGCTTTCTTTGAAAACGAGGGCGTGCCGACAGTCACGGAGCGCGGCGGGCGTGTATTTCCCGCCAGTTCCAAGGCCTCCGACGCGGTGGACGCGCTCCTGCATCGGCTCCATGAGTTGAATGTCACGGTCAGGCTTCATGCGAAGGTACAAGAGCTGCTGACGGAGGCTGGACGCGTGCGGGGCGTGCGGCTCCCGTCGGGGGAGGAGATGTTCGCGGACGCGGTGATCGTCGCGACGGGCGGCGCGTCCTATCCGCGCACAGGTTCGACGGGCGACGGCTTCCGCATGGCCGAGGCCGTCGGGCATACGATAGAGCCGCCGACGCCTGCGCTCGTCCCGTTGGAGACGGAAGAGGAATGGCCGTGGGAGCTTACGGGGCTTTCGCTGAAAAATGTCCGATTCCGTATGTTCTCGGACGGTGAGCCGCCGGAAAAACTCGGCGAGGCTTTCGGCGAAATGATGTTCACGCATTTCGGCGTGACCGGGCCGATCATTTTGACTTTATCCCGCGCGGCGGCAATTTATCTGCGGACGCATGAATATATTGCGGCGGAAATCGACCTGAAGCCCGCGCTGGACGAGGATACGCTGGAAAAGCGTGTGCAGCGCGATTTCGAGCAGTACAAAAACAAGCAGGTGAAAAACGCGATGGTCGATCTTTTGCCGGCGCGGCTGATCGCTCCCGTGCTCGATCTTGCCTATATCGACGAGGAAAAGCCCGTGCATCAGATTACGCGGGCGGAACGGCTTCGTATCGTGGAAATATTGAAGCATCTGCCGCTTACGATTACCCGTACCAGACCGATAGATGAGGCGATAGTGACGGCGGGCGGCGTTTCGGTCAAAGAACTGAATCCGAAAACGATGGAATCGAAATTGGTGAAGGGATTGTATTTTGTCGGCGAGGTAGCCGACGTGGACGGATTTACGGGCGGTTACAATCTGCAGGCGGCGTTTTCCATGGGCGCAGCGGCAGGTACGTGGGCTGAAAAACAGAGTGAAGAGTGAAGTGTGGAGAGAAATTTGATGAAACAAAGAAATAAAAAAGAGATTACGCGGGTTGTCAGCGGATTGCATGGCGAGATCGAGATTCCCGGCGACAAGTCCGTTTCTCATCGGAGCGTGATG
>CAMVJN010000191.1 GCA_947167825.1 uncultured Selenomonadales bacterium
AGAACCGCGTGCAGGAGGCCGCGCAAAAAAAAGAGACGCTGGAACGAAACGTCTCATGGCATCTGATCGGTCATTTGCAGACGAACAAGGCGAAGCAGGCGGTGCGGTTGTTTGACTTGATCCATTCCGTGGACAGCGAGCATCTTTTGGACGCGGTACAGGAAGCCGCGCAGAAAATCCATAAGGTGCAGGACATCCTGATCCAAGTAAATCTGGCAAAGGAAGACAGCAAGTTTGGCATTTACAAGGAAGATTTGCCGATTCTCGTGCAAAAAGCGGACATGATGAAAAACGTGCGTCTGACGGGACTGATGTGCATCGCGCCGAATTATGAGGATGTGGAGGCATGCCGTCCACTGTTCCGCGAGATGCGGGAGATTTTCGACCGGCTCAAGGACTTCCCGCTCTTTTCTTCCGAAATGAAATATCTTTCCATGGGAATGACTCACGACTACCGGATTGCCGTCGAGGAAGGGGCAAACCTCGTGCGCGTCGGCACGGCGATTTTCGGCGCGAGGCAGTACAAATAAAAGGCGGCGGTATTGCGAATGCAAAAGAAAGGATTGGCGACGGCGGTGCTGGCGGCGAGCGCGGCGGGAGCGGCAGGCTTTGGCTGGCTGGCGTCCTCGACGGGAAGCTTTCTGCCGGGGCTTTTGGCGCACGGCTGCCTTGCGGCGACCATCGGCGGATTGGCGGATTGGTTCGCTGTGACGGCAATTTTCCGAAAGCCGTTGGGAATCTCATATCGGACGGAAATCCTTCGGCGCAATCGTCCGCGCATCATGCGGGCGTTGGCTGAGTTTGCCGGAAGCGATCTCTTGAGTCGCGAGCACGTGATGGAGAGCCTTTCAAAGCAGGATTTTTCGGATATGCTGGCGCGGTACCTGACGGAGCGGGGCGGTCGCGAGCGGCTTTATGCGCTGGCTGACGCGGTGTTCACGCGCGGCATGGAAACGCTGGATATGCGCGGCGTCGCGGAGGTGCTGGAGCCTTCGGTGCGTCGCGTGTTTTCGGATATGCAGCTGGACAGGATGGCGGGCGATGCGCTGGATTCGGCATTGTCGCGCGAGACAAGGAATCGTGTGCTGTGTGCGCTGGCCCCGATTGCGCGAAAGGTTTGGCTCGACGAGGAATTGCAGGGTATGCTGCTCGCCTCCATCGGGAATATCCGGGAAGCCTATGTGGGCGACCAGACGATGCGCGCGTCGCTGTTCGATATGGAGGAGCTTTCGGACGAACGGCTGCTCCGTCGGTTGAACGATTATGTGGCGACTTGGACGGCAGAATTGGAAGCCGGCGAGGGCGAGCTTTATGCGCGGTTTTCCGGCTGGCTGGACAATTTCCTGCGGGACGGGCAGCAACGGGAGCATATTTTGTCGGCGGTGCGCCGCTGGCAGATCGGTCAGGTGGAGAACGCGGATATTGCGGGCAGACTGGCACGGGGTTTGGAGCTTTTGCGGGAAAATTGCCTGCTCGATTGGCGCCAAAAATTGCGCGGATATTTGGAGCATCGTATCGAGGCCTTTTTGTCGGACGCGGAGGCGAAGGCGAGCTTCAACGCTTGGGTGCTTCGGTGGTTTGACGGCTTGCTCGCCGCGCATCACGCGGAGTTGCCGCAGATGATGGAGCGGCAGCTTGCGAGAATGAGCGACGACGAAATGGTGGAATTGGTGGAAACGCGTGTCGAGGACGACTTGCAGATGATCCGCATCAACGGGGCGGTGGTCGGATCGGTGGTGGGAATGCTTCTTTATCTTTTGACGATGGCGGCGGAAAGGATGTGGGCCTGATGCCGTGGTCGAATTGGAACAAAGCGGACAAGACGCTGCTTTTCGCTGCGGTGGTGTTTGCCTTTACACTGTGCTTGTATCTGTCGTTTCCGGGAAGTGTTTTCGCGCGTGGCGTGCTTTTTTGCGCGGAAGCGGCGCTGGTCGGCGGCGTGGCGGATTGGTTCGCGGTGACGGCGCTCTTTGAGAAGCCGTTGGGATTCCCGTGGCATACGGCGCTGCTCCCGAGACGTCGGGCGGAATTCATGGAGGCGGCAGCCAAGCTGGTGCGGCGCGAGTTCTTTTCGAGACGGGAATTGTTCGGGCTGGCGGAGCAGTATGATTGGAAAGGACTGATTCTTCGCTGGCTGGAAGGCGACGCGATACGGAATGGGCTTTGCGCATCTGTGCGCGGTATGATCGGCGACGCGGCGAAACATGTCGACGCGTCGGAGCAATCCCGGGACCTGGCGGCGCGGATACGTCATGCGGTCCTTTCCGTTCCGTTGGAGAGCGTGTTGGACGGTTTGGCGTCATGGCTTCGCGACGGCGGAAACGATAAACGGCTTTTCGGGGCGGCAATCGCGTATTTCCGCGATTTTGCGGAACGTCCTGAAATGAAGGAAAGGCTGGCGGAGCTTTTTGCGCGCATTCGGGAGGAAAAGCTCGAGGGCGCGGGATTGTTGATGAACCTACTAGCCGGCTTTGCGTCGGCGATGAACGTGATCAATTTTGACGACTTGGCGGAATGCGCGCAGCAGGAAGCTATTCACGTCCTTGACGAAGCGGAGCAGGAGAACTCGGAGATCGGACGGCGTTTGCGTACGACATTTTATGACCGTTTGGCGGCGCTCGGACAGGATGCGGCGGCGCAGGAAGCTTTTTCGGCGTTTCGGGGCGAACTGTTGCGGGCGATTCCGTTGGACGACGTGATTGAAAAGGGAATTACGGGGCTTGTTGGTACGCTGCGAAACGACCTTCCGGCGACGACGGAGCCGGAGTTTCGCGCGACGACCGACGGACTGGTGGAACGCGAGGTCTCGCGTTGGCTGTCGCTTTTCCAAACGGACGAAAGCATCGGTGCGAATCTGGACGCGCTGATCGAAGATGTGGTGCGCCGCAGCGCACTCATGGCGCAAATCATGAGCGCGGAGATCGTGCGGGAAGTGCTCGGCAATATGACCGACGAAAAGCTGAACGCCATC
>CAMVJN010000192.1 GCA_947167825.1 uncultured Selenomonadales bacterium
TCCTGCTCCATGATCGCGTCGAGAATGCTGTCCGAGATCTGGTCCGCCATCTTGTCGGGGTGCCCCTCCGTCACCGACTCCGACGTAAAGAGAATACGATTTTTTGCCATTTTGCGCCTCCTTGCGGGCCTAGCCCGCGCTTCAAATTATGCGGCCTTTGCCGCCCCTATGCTTCGCCAAATAAAGCCCGCCGCGCAAATTCCGTAAAATGAAAATCCCGGCTCTCCTAGGATGAGAGCCGGGAAAACCTTTTCTCTCATCTTATAGGCTTTGGAAATATCCTGCCTAAAGGAATTGGCACCTTTTTGATTGCTCAATGGTTGCCGCAGTTTCATCGGGCCATTCCCTCCGCTGCTCTTGATGAGTCTTTATTCAGCTTTATACGATTAGGATACATGATTGACGGACGATTGTCAAGGAAAAAACGAACCGCGTTCAACTTTGATTACCCGACAATCTTCTCAAAATCCGACGCCGGATGCTTGCAGATCGGACAGATAAATCCGTCCGGCAGCTCCTCGCCCACATATTCGTAGCCGCAGACCTTGCAGCGCCAGATCGTCTTCCCTTGCGCCGCCTTGCTCACGGGCTGGGGTTTCGGCTTGATGCTCGACTGATAATATGCATAGGTCGCCGACGGCACGTCAGTGAACACATCCATATCGGTGACCGACGCGAGGAAGATCGTGTGGGTACCGACGTCGATTTGCTGCGTCACATAAGCGGAAATATATCCGTTCGTTCCCTGCGTGACCGCTAATGTCTCATTCGCCACGCGCTTTTTCCCGTCGAACATCAGGAACTTGTCCGCATCGCGCCCCGACTGGAATCCGAACCGTTTGAACAGCGAAAAATCCGCCTGCTCGCTCAAAATCGAAACCGTGAACTTTTTCGTCGCCGCGACCATATCGTGAGTCAGGTTCAGCTTGTTGACCGCGATCGTGATCTGGTTCGGCTCCGTCGTGACCTGGCCCGCCGTGTTGATAATGCAGCCGTTGTCTTTGCCGTCCTGCCGCGCCGACAGCACAAAAAGCCCGTAGGAAAGATTGTACATCGCCTTGCTGTTCATTTCGTTACCTCCGTTCGCAAAACTTCCCGCAAACTTTCGACGATATTATATTCCATTTTTCTCCCTTTTTTTCCTGCCTGTTGTAAAAAAATTCAAACACCTCTTTCTCTGCCTTCACGAATATGATAATATAATGAAGTCAAAACAGACACAAAAACGCAGGGGGGAATCGTCATGCAAAAGGAAGAACTGATTCAGCTTTTACGCGATCCCGATATTTGCCAAGAAATTTTCCTGATTGTGAAAAACGGCGGAAAACCGGCCTCGCCGGCTGACGTGAACAAGCTTGCCGCCATCAAGAGCCAGCTTCACAAGGTTGGCCCCCAGAAACAGGCGGCCAAATCCGACGCGGACAAGCTGGCCGCCATCAAGGCCATGCTGCACAAAAAGGCCGAGGAAGAATCCCAGAAAGCGCAGGGCGTCGTGGATGCCTATGCAACGATGGACGCGCTGTCAAAGGAGCTTTCCCCCGATAAGGGCCTCGATATGTCCACTATCAAGGACGAGGACGAGGACAGCGTTTCCGGGGTACCGTCGGACGTGGACGGTTCCTTTGCCAATAAGCTCGCGTTGCTCCGCAATCAAGTACAGAAGACGAACGAGGAACGCTCCGCGGAAAGGAAAGCTGCCGCGGAGAAAAAAGCTTCTGTCAGCGCGGCGGAAAAATACACCTTCGTGTTGGAGCGCCCCTGCCCTATCTGCGGGCGGGACACTCATGTGGTCAAGTGCAAGTCTCGGCTCATCGCCGAAACCACAGACCTCGACCTCTGCATCCATTACAAGGACTTCAATCCGTACCTGTACCGCGTATGGGCCTGCGAGCATTGCGGCTTCGCCGCCGACGAGCAAAAGTTCACCCGCCGGATACCGGAAAAGACCCGGGATAAGATAATGGGATTTCTGCAGACGGCGAACCTCGCCATGCCCTTTGTCGAAGAACGCACTTCCGAGCAAGCCATCCAATATCTTGAAATGGCAATCCTGTTCAACGAGCTTGCTGATCCCTCGCCGAACCGCCGCGCCAATCTCTACCTTATCATGGCATGGATTTACCGCTACGACGGCAACAAGGAAAAGGAACTCGCCGCGCTCGACAAGGCGGCCGAGCTTTTCGATCAGTCTTTGGACTCGGAAAGCTACCCGGTAGACAAGATGTCCGACACGATGGCAACGTATCTGACCGGCGCGATCCATGTCATGCGCAAGGATTATGACAAGGCGACGCGCCATCTGAGCCGCATCATCAGCAATCAGGGACTACGCTCTACCTCGCCGAAGATCTACGAAATGGCCCGCGATATGTGGCAGGATATCAAGAACGCGAAAGAAAAAGGCTGATAGGAGGATTATCCGTTGGAACAGTTTTCATCTCGGCTCGGCTTTATCCTGATTTCCGCCGGCTGCGCAATCGGGCTCGGCAACGTATGGCGATTCCCGTTCATTACGGGACGATACGGCGGCGCGTCCTTCGTTCTGATTTATCTCGCGTTTCTCGTGCTTCTCGGACTTCCCGTCATGATGGCGGAATTCGCCGTCGGACGCGCCAGCGGCCGCAGCGTCATGGGGTCTTTCAACGAGCTGGAACCGGAAGGCACGAAATGGCATTGGTTCCGTCATATCGCTTTGGCGGGAAATTTCCTGCTGATGATGTTTTATACGACAGTCGCCGGTTGGATGCCGTACTATCTTTACAAGACATTGGCAGGGGGCTTTGACGGTCTTTCACCGGAAGGCGTCGGCGGCGTATTCGGCGCTCTGCTTTCCGACCCGACGACCATGACCGCTTATATGGTCGCGACGGTGGTGCTTTGCGGCGGCGTCTGTTACCTCGGAGTGCAAAACGGCGTCGAGCAGGCCGGAAAATGGATCATGGGCGCGC
>CAMVJN010000193.1 GCA_947167825.1 uncultured Selenomonadales bacterium
TTGTGAAAGGAGGGTGCAGAAATGCACCCTCCTTTTGTGGAAATGAGGAATCGTTATGATGAATTTTACCGCCATTGACTTCGAGACGGCGACGGAAAGAGCAAACTCGGCGTGCAGCGTCGCCGTCGTCGAGGTGCGGGGCGGCGAGGTCGCGCGGTCGTATTCGACGTTGATCCGTCCGCCGAGGCTGGAATTTTCGCCGTTCAATATCGGGATTCACGGTATAACGCCGGAAATGGTCGAGCATGAACGGGGCTTCGCGGGGATCTGGCCGGAACTTCGCCCGTTCCTTGAAAACCGCATCGTTCTCGCGCACAACGCGCCCTTCGATATGGGCGTTCTGAAAAGCTCGCTGTTGGCGAATCATATCGAGCCGCCGAGTTTTCTCCAGTGCTGTACGGTGCGGATTTCGCGGAAGGCATGGCCGAATCTTCCGAACCACAAGCTCAATACTGTCAGCGAGTTCCTGCATGTCGATTTTCGTCACCATGATGCGCTGGAGGACGCGCGGGCTTGCGCGGCGATTCCGTTGGCGGCGGCGAAACTGGTCGGTGCGGACAGCGTGGAAGAATTGGCGAAAGCTCTTCGCGTCTCGATCCGACCCTTCGACTGCACGCCGAAATATACGCGAAGGTTTGACATGCCGCGTATATAAATGCTACAATACATTCCATGCGGGCGTGGCGGAACTGGCAGACGCGCTGGATTTAGGATCCAGTGCCGCAAGGCGTGGAGGTTCAAACCCTCTCGTCCGCACCATACGAAAAAGAACGGCAAGGCTGGAAAATGTCTTGTCGTTTTTTATTGCTTTTCGCGATAGTCATTTTGTCTATATATGATTATCCGTTTTCATGTTCATACAGTCGTTTTTCAGATTCCTTTCATATAATTTACATCGTTCGTTGGAAGATTGCGAAGGGCATAGTTTTCAGTGTTTCTGCACTTTTCCGGCATAAAAGAATGTTTTCGGGCGGCAGGATTTTGGGGAATCATGTCGTATATGATAAATGTAAGTCACGAACGCCGAATAGGAGAAAAGTGTCATCGCGCGTTTCGTAAAAAGCCGAATCCGTGAATCGGAACGGGGGAACCAAAGCGCAATCGGGCGCGTTCTTTTGGGGTGAATGCGTTGTTCTCGCTTGGAGGGAAATTTGCAGGGGCAGCTTCTCTGTCCTAACCCGGCAGCTAACCTCGTAGGCGCAAGAGAGAGGAGAAGTTTTTTTGGGCAAGTGGAAGAATCGTGTTTTGGCTGTTTCTATGGCGTGCATGAGCTGGTGCTCGGTCGCGGGGGCGGAGTCGCTTCAGGTTGGAGACCAGGGCAATGATGTGGCGGAGGTGCAGGCGGAGCTTGTACGTATCGGTTATGATGTAGTGCCGGACGGGGATTTCGGTCCCGCGACGGTGGAGGCGATCAAAGATTTCCAGGCGGCGCACGGGATGGATGTGGACGGTTCGGTAGGCCCGTCGACGTATGAGGCATTGCTTGGAAAGACGATGCCGGAGACGGTCAGCCGCGGATCGAACTATGTTTCCCGCCGTATCGTGCAGACGGCGATGGCGTATCTCGGCGTGCCGTATTCCTTCGGCGGGACGACGCCCAGCGGGTTTGACTGCTCAGGGTATGTGCGGTTCGTTTTCGCGAATGCGGGTGTTTATCTGCCCCGGGCCGCGGACGAGCAGTACGAGGTCGGGCGCCCGGTTCCGATGAGCGCGCTGCGCACGGGCGATCTGGTGTTTTTCTCGACGTATGAGTATGGGGCGTCCCATGTGGGCATCTATCTGAGCGACGGGAATTTCATCCACGCGGCGTCGAGCATCGGCGTCTCGATTGCGTCGATTTATGATCCGTATTATTGGGGCGACCGGTATATCGGGGCGCGGCGTGTGCTGTAAAAAATCGAATGACGGAGAGGCTTCGGCCTCTCTTTTTTTATTTCTTTTTATTTCCCATTGACAAGGTAGGGATTTGAGTATATCATAGACAAGGCATAGGGAAAACTTATGGATTGGAGGTTGCGATATGATATATGCGGACAATGCGGCGACGACCAAGATGAGCCGGAAGGCCGTCGAGGCGATGCTGCCTTATATGGAGGAGGTCTGGGGGAATCCTTCGAGCCTGTACGTGTTCGGGCAGAAGGCGAAGGAGGCTTTGGACAATGCGAGGGAACGGGTGGCGGCTTGCCTTGGGGCGAGCGCCGGCGGGATTTATTTCACTTCCGGCGGCAGCGAGGCGGACAATCAGGCGATTCTTTCCGCCGCGAAGGCGGGGGAGAAAAAAGGGAAGAAACATATCATTTCCACGGCGTTTGAGCATCACGCGGTGCTGCACACGCTGGAGAAGCTGAAAAGGGAAGGGTTCGAGATCGAGCTTTTGGACGTCCATGAAAACGGGATTGTGTCCGCCGAGCAGGTGGCGAAGGCAATCCGCGACGATACCGCGCTGGTGACGATCATGTTCGCGAACAACGAGATCGGTTCGGTGCAGCCCATTGCGGAGATCGGCGCTGTTTGCCGCGAGCGGAAGGCGCTTTTCCATACGGATGCTGTGCAGGCGGCGGGGCATATCCCGATTGACGTGCAAAAACAGAATATCGATATGCTGTCGCTTTCGGGACACAAGTTCCACGGGCCGAAGGGCGTCGGCGTGCTGTACGCGCGGAAGGGGATCCCGTTGACGAACGTGATCGAGGGCGGCGCGCAGGAACGCGGCAAGCGCGGCGGCACGGAGAATGTGCCGGCGATTATGGGCATGACGGCGGCGCTGGAGGACGCCTGCGCGCATATTCACGAAAACACGGAGAAGATTTTGAAGCTGCGAAAGCGGTTGGTCGAAGGGCTGCGAAAAATCCCCCACAGCGTGCAGAACGGGGACAATGAACATTTCCTGCCGGGAACGATCAGCTTTTGCTTCGAGGGCATCGAGGGCGAGAG
>CAMVJN010000194.1 GCA_947167825.1 uncultured Selenomonadales bacterium
GCGACAGATTTACAGTCTGTTCCCTTTAACCACTCGGGCACCTACCCGTTTTGGTGGGCCCACTTGGACTCGAACCAAGGACCGGCCGGTTATGAGCCGGCTGCTCTAACCAACTGAGCTATAGGCCCACATCATCAAACAAAAGAAAAACCGCACACCATGGTATGCGGGTAAAAGTCATGGAGCGGAAAACGGGACTCGGACCCGCGACCCCCACCTTGGCAAGGTGATGCTCTACCACTGAGCTACTTCCGCATTTCCCCATCCGCAACGCCCGCAGGACGTCATCGGACTGACAAGGCATATTATATCGTGCGGGATTTTGTTTGTCAACAATTTCCCGCCGGAATTTTTGCAGGCATCCATTCCCTTTTTTCTAAGGAAATATTAAGAATCTCTCCACGTTCTTTTCATGCGCGTAATATAATATAAAACACGAAAAGAAATATCGAGGCCGTTGTGTCTCACAACATATCGGTCTCAATTGCCCCTTTCTCATCTCCCTTTGCCTCTTCCGGCGTCCCCTATCGCCGGAAGAGGCCTTTTGTTTCCATAGCAATAAAAAACGCCGTGCGTTTTCGTCCGCACGGCATTTTTTATTGCTATGTTTTCCTACACTTCACACGATCCCGAATATATGCGCAACAAAATACGCGAGCATGCCGCCGCAGAGCGGAGCGACAACCGGAACCCATGCGTAACCCCAGTCAGAATCGGCCTTGTTCGGAATCGGCACCAAGAGGTGCGCGATACGCGGGCCGAGGTCGCGGGCCGCGTTCATCGCATAACCCGTCGGGCCGCCGAGAGAAAGCCCCAGCGCCCAGATCAGCATCGCGACGAGATACGGGCCAAAGCCTGCGGGCAGCGGGCCGTTCGGTTTCGCGAAAATCATCCAGATCACGAACATCAGGAAGAACGTCGCAATCGCCTCTGCGATAAAGTTCGCCGGGATATTGCGGACCGCCGGGGCCGTGCAGAATACGCCGCGCTTCGTCGGGCCGTCCTCGGTCTCCGCCCAGTGGGGCAGATACGCAAGCCAAACGATAATGCCGCCCGCGACGCCGCCGGCAATCTGCACCAGGGAAGTAGCGATGCACTGTTGCAGCGTGTAAATACCTGCCAGCGTTTTCGCCAAGGTAACGGAAGGATTCAGATCGCCCTGGGGCGCGCCCAGCGCCACCGAAGTGTAAACGCCGAGCAAAACCGCAAAAGCCCAGCCCGTCGTCGTGCAAATCCAGCCGCCGCCGTTTCCGCATGTCTTTTTCAAAGCCATATTCGCGTTGACGCCGCAGCCGAACACGATCAGCACCAATGTCCCCATAAATTCGCCAAGCAGATTATCCATATTGTTCTCTCCTTTTTTATAATAGCCTTCCCCTCCGGGGCGAAACATTCCACTGGCTGTTTCGGGCGCGCGAAGCATGACGGATGAGGTCTTGAAACGTAGTACCTGATACTAGCTCAATTTTGTAAAACCTCACCCACCGTCTTCGACCGAAATGTGCCACTGGCACATTTCGCTCCTCCCCATAGGGGAAGGGCTAATTTCGCTTACTCCTCGTCCAGCCAGTGCATCGCGTGCTTGACCGCTTTACGCCAGCCCTTATAGAGGCCGTCCGCCTCGTCCTTCGACATCTTCGGCTCAAAGCGAAGGTCGAGCTTCCAGCTCTTCTTGAGCTCTTCCTTCGACGCCCAAACGCCCGTAGCGAGGCCCGCCAGATACGCCGCGCCCATCGCCGTCGTCTCGATGCACTGAGGCCGCTCGACCGGCACGCCGAGGATATCCGCCTGGAACTGCATCAGCATGTTGTTCGCCACCGCGCCGCCGTCCACCTTCAGCGAGGCAAGGCGAATATCGGAATCCGCCTCCATCGCGGACAACACGTCGCGTGTCTGATAAGCCATCGAATCCAGCGTCGCGCGAACGATATGTCCCTTCGTCGTGCCTCGGGTCAGGCCGATGATCATGCCGCGGGCGTTCATGTCCCAATACGGCGCGCCGAGACCGACGAACGCCGGTACCATATAGACGCCGCCCGCGTCAGGCACCCGCTTCGCCACCCATTCCGAATCCGGCGCCGCGTCGATAATCCGCAGACCGTCACGCAGCCATTGGATTGCGGAACCCGCGACGAAAATCGAGCCTTCCAGCGCGTACTCTACCTTGCCGCCCTCGCCCCAGGCGATCGTCGTCACGAGGCCGTTCTTCGACTCGTGGATTTTCGTCCCGGTATTCATCAGCATGAAGCAGCCTGTACCGTAAGTGTTCTTCGCCATGCCCGGCTCGAAGCAGTTCTGTCCGAACAGCGCCGCCTGCTGGTCGCCCGCCGCGCCCGCGATTGGCACAGCGCCGCCGAGAATCCTCGGATCGGTCTCGCCGTAAACCTCGCTGGACGCGTGAACCTCCGGCAGCATGGAAACCGGAACGGTCAAATGCTTCAAAAGCGATTCGTCCCATTTCAGATCATGGATGTTATACATCAGCGTGCGGGACGCGTTCGAATAGTCGGTCACATGCACCTTGCCGCCCGTCAGCTTCCAGATCAGCCAGCAGTCGATGGTTCCGAAGAGAAGATCCCCCTTCTCCGCCGCCGCCCTCGCGCCGTCCACATGGTCGAGAATCCACTTGACCTTCGTGCCGGAGAAATACGCGTCGATGACAAGCCCGGTCTTATGATGGAATTCATCGGAAAGCCCCTGGCGCTTCAAATCCTCGCAGATGTCCGCCGTCTGCCGGGACTGCCAGACAATCGCGTTGTAGACGGGGCGTCCGGTATTCTTGTCCCAGACCACTGCCGTCTCGCGCTGGTTCGTAATGCCGATGGCGGAAAGGTTGCCCGCGGTCAGGTTCGCCTTTTCCAGCGCCTCCTTCATGACCGTGACCATCGAGCTCCAGATTTCCTCGGC
>CAMVJN010000195.1 GCA_947167825.1 uncultured Selenomonadales bacterium
GATTTCCCGTATCTTTTCCTGTCGGCGCGGCTTCGTCCGCTCGTCCTTTTTCATGAAAACGCCCGCCTTTATGCGTTGTAGAGAAGTTTCGTGCGAATGGTCTGGTAATAATTCTTGTCGTCGAACTTGACAATCTTCGCCGGAAGCGGCGCCCGGCGCACGATGACCGCGTCCCCCGGCAGCAGATGGAAACTCTCCTGCCCGTCGAAGGTGACGATGATGTCCCGATGGAGCGCGGCGATGTCGATCTTTATTTCATCGTTCTCGTCCATGACCATCGGGCGCGCGTTGAATGTATGCGGACAAATCGGCGTCATCAGCAGCACCTTGACCTTCGGGTTGATCAGCGGCCCGCCCGCCGAAAGGGAATAGGCCGTCGAACCCGTCGCCGTGGAAACGATCAGCCCGTCCGCCTTGTAGTCCATCACACGAAAGCCGTCCACCGTCAGGGCGAGCTGGAGCATGCGCGCCGCGCCGCCCTTCGTGACAACGATGTCGTTCAGCGCGTGGCCGAGGAACCGTTCTCCCTTCCCCTCGCTTTCCACGAAGCCGGAGATGACCATACGCTCCTCGAGATAATATTCCCCGCGCAATATTTTCTCCAGCTTGCCTTCCAGCTCCGCCAGCTCGATATCCGCCAGGAAGCCGAGCGTGCCGATATTCACGCCGCAGACGGGAACATTTTTCCGATAGACGCGCCGGCAGTTGCCCAGCAGCGTGCCGTCGCCGCCGATGGAAAGCGCCATGTCCATCGGCTGCTCGTCGATATCCTCGACGCCGTATTTCTCGCAATGGAAAAATGCCGCGCTGTCCGTCGGCATCAGGAGCCGCACGTCCTTGTCCTCGAAAAACCGGAAAATGCGCGCGAGCACCTCCGACGCGTCCGCCTTCTCGACATTCGGAAACACCGCGATATTATGCATTATCACTCTCCCTTTCCCCCGGAATCTTCGAGCAATCCCTTCAGCTCAATGATTCCCTTTGTCCAGTTCCTTATGCGCCTCATCCACGATTTCGTCGATTTTTTCTTCCGCCAGTGCCGACGATTCGCCCGATTGCACCAAATACACGAGATACTCGATATTCCCTTCCGGCCCCTTGATGGGCGAGAAGGTCAGCCCCACCGGGAAAAAGCCGATTTCCCGGCTGTATGTGATTACAGCGCGGATCACCGAGCGATGAACCTCCGGATCGCGCACCACGCCCTTTTTCCCGACGTTGCCGCGCCCCGCCTCGAATTGCGGCTTGATCAGCGCCACGATCTCGCCCGTATCCTTCAAAAGCGCCTTCGCAGGCCCCAACACCTTCGTCAGCGAAATGAACGCGACGTCGATGGACGCAAAATCCAACAGCTCGCCGATATCTTCCGGACGCACATAGCGGATATTCGTGCGCTCCATGTTCACGACGCGCGGATCGCTGCGCAGCTTCCATGCAAGCTGCCCGTAGCCCACGTCAATGGCGAACACCTTCGCCGCGCCGCGCTGGAGCGCGCAGTCGGTGAAGCCGCCCGTGGACGCGCCGATGTCGGCGGCGACTTTTCCTTCCATAGAGATGCCGAAAGTTTCCATCGCCTTTTCCAGCTTCAGCCCGCCCCGGCTTACATAGGGCAGCGCGTCGCCGAGAACGCGAAGCTCCGCGTCCTCCTTCACCATCGTCCCGGCCTTGTCGATTTTCTGGCCGTTGACCAGCACAAGCCCTGCCATCAGCGTCGTTTTCGCTTTTTCCCGCGTCTCGGCGAACCCGCGCTTCACCAACAGTACGTCCAACCGTTCCTTAGCCATTTCCCGCGAGCCCCGTCCATTTCTTCATGATCTTTTCCGCGATTTGCCCCGGCAAAAGCCCGCAGGATTCCAGGAGTTTTGATTTCGCGCCCTGGGACACGAACCGATCCGGGATGCCGATCCGAAGCAGCGGCGTCCTGTGCCCCGCGTCCGCCATATATTCCGCCACTGCCGAGCCAAAGCCCCCCGGCAGCACGTTTTCTTCCATCGTAACAATCAATTTGTTTCTCTTTGCCGCCGCGTCGATGATCGCCTTGTCCAGCGGCTTGACAAAACGCATATTGACGACGGAAGCGTGAACACCTTTTTCTTCCAGCATCGCCGCCGCTTTTTTCGCCGCGTCCACCATCGTGCCCACCGCCAGCAGCGCGACGTCGTCGCCTTCCGAAAGCGCCTCCGCCTTGCCGATTTCCAGTTCCCGGAAGCCTTCGGAAAGCGGGACGCCCAGCCCCGCGCCGCGCGGATAGCGGATCGCTGTCGGCGAGTCCATATGCACCGCCGTGTAGAGCATATCGCGGAGCTCGTTCTCGTCCTTCGGCACGAAAACCGTCATGCCCGGCATCGTCCTGAGATAGGACAAGTCGAATACGCCGTGGTGCGTCGGCCCGTCCTCGCCCACCAGCCCGCCCCGGTCGAGGCAGAGAGTCACGGGCAGGTTTTGCAGGCAGACATCGTGCATCAGCTGGTCATAGGCGCGCTGAGCGAAAGTCGAGTAAATGGCCGCCACCGGATGCAGCCCCGCCGCCGCCATCCCCGCCGCCAAGGTCACCGCGTGCTCCTCGGCAATGCCCACGTCGAAAAACCGCTTCGGGAAACGCTCGCCGAATTTCTTCAGTCCCGTGCCGCTCGGCATCGCCGCCGTGATGGCCGTAATGCCCGGCATTTCCTGCGCCAGCTCAATCAGCGCGTCGCCGAACACCGAGGTGTAGGACGCGGGGGCCGACGGGTCTTTCTTCACCGCGCCTGTCGCCGCGTCAAACTTCCCAACGCCGTGGAACTTGTCCGGCTCCGTTTCCGCCGGCAGATAGCCGCGCCCCTTTCTCGTCCGCACATGGACGAGAATCGGGCCGTCCATCATGCAGGCCTCGGAAAACACGTCGCGCATCAGCCGGATAT
>CAMVJN010000196.1 GCA_947167825.1 uncultured Selenomonadales bacterium
CGACGACCTGATGAAGAATCCCGCGATGCTGAACGCGGCGCTGAAATTCGCGGCGTCGAAGGAGCACGGCCGTGAGATCGAGGTCATGATGCCTTACGGCGATTACCTGAAATCGCTGTCCGAATGGTATATCCAGCTTCTCGCCGAGTCCCTCGGAAAAGAGGAAGACCGCGAGGGCAGGAAGGTTTATTACGGGCGCACGCCGCTGGTTGCCGTCGGCACCACCGATATGCACGCCCAGACCCAGCAGCATCAGGAAGGCCGCCTGAACAAGATCGTGCAGTTCATCCGCGTGGCGGATTGGCCCGAAGATTGTTTGATCCCGGATGTGTTTCCCGAGGCGCAGAAGCTTTCGGATATTGCGGGCGTCACAATGGCGGAGGCGCTGGAAGTCGCCCGCGTTTCGAACGAGCAGGCGCTCGCCTCCAACGGCCGGTACAGCGCGTGTTTCACGCTGCCGTCGCTGAACGCCTACCATCTCGGCGAATTGATGTATATGCTGGCATTGTCCGTTGCCTATGAGGGCGAATTTGCCGACGTCGACGCGTTCAACCAGCCGGGCGTCGAGGCATACAAGCGCATCATGGGCCCGAGTCTCGCGGAGGTCAAAAAGGCAAGGGCGGCAAAGGCGTGATTCGTCCGACAGCGGCGTTTTGCGCTGCGGTTTTCGCGGCGGTCGGTCTGGCTCTCGGTACGGGTTACAAACTTTATCCCGCACAGGGCGACGCGGCGAAGCTTTCCGTTGTGGAGCAGCCACGCACAGAAGCTGCGGAATCCGCAGCTCCTGAAAAGACAGACAAAAATTTGCATGTCGTGCGAGAACATCCGATGAAGGAAGGGCGGCTTGTTTCCCCGTTCCTGCCGGAGCATCCGACACGGGAACAGGCGAGAGCCGAAAAAACGGTTCCGACGCAAAGGCCGGAACCGAAAGGGACGCGGCAAGCATCACCCCCGCAAAAGGAAACGGAAATCCGGCTTGTCGGCGTCGCTTCCTCCGAATCCGGACGGAGGGCAATCCTGTCTGTCGGCAGGCGGCAGATCCTGTTGGCGCCCGGCGAGGAAAAGGAAGGCGTGACGCTGGTTTCCCTGACTGATAATGCGGCGACGGTCTCAACGCCGATGGGGGATCGGGAGCTAATCTTGTCGGGAGGAATCGTCAAGTAGAAACCATATTGTTTTTTGTAAAAACTCGTTAAAAAATCTTGCCCTCCCCTCAAAGGGAAGGCAAGTTCAGTAAGAATCAACATAAACATATATAATTTTTGGAGGTGGGATATGGACGAGCAGCAGTCCGACAGGCTTGCGGGAGTTTTCCGCTTTTTTGCGCGTCTTGCGGGGTGCGTTGCCGTGCTTCTGCTTTGGATAGCCCACCCCGCTTTTGCCCGCCCCGTCACGCTGCATGTAGTGGACGCGGACGTCCGCGCCGTGCTGGCGTCGGTGGCCGAGCTCGGAGGCGTCGGCCTTGTGCTGGACGATTCGGTGCAGGGGACAATCACGATTCATTTGGACGAGGTGGAGCCGAACGAGGCCTTTGCGTTGATCGCGGCGGCGGACGATCTTTCTTTGGGGGAGACGGGCGGCGTGGCGATTATCACAGCTTCGAGGACAGGAGTGCAGGGACTTTACCGCCCTTATGTGTTCCCGGTGCGTTACGCCGATCTCGACACCGTTGCCCATGCAGTTTCGCTTTCCCTGATGCCCTATGATAACAATAATGATCAAGCGGGGCGTGTGCGCGAAACGGACAGGACACGGTTGGAAACGGAGAACGGTTCGCAGACGCGGACCGTCACGCGGGAAAGCCGAAACGGTCTCGGTGACGACGCGCGCATCCTTGCCGATCCGGGCACGGGCAGTATTGTGCTTTACGGCACGGCGTCGGAGGCGAAGGCGGCGGAAAGGCTGATTGAAGCGCTGGACCAGCCGCAGCCGCAGGTTTCGTTGGAAGCGAAGGTCATCGCCATTGACAAGAATGCGGCCAAGGAACTCGGCATCGAGTGGGAATGGTCGCGGGCGCCCCAGTATCCCGATTATTCGACCGAGTATGAGACGCGCCGCCATACCGTGCAGAATGCCGACGGTTCGTATACGACGGTGGTCGAGGATGTGCCCCATGAGACGGTGCGTCGTTACTGGGACGGCAGCGGCAGCTCCGTTCCCGGCATCATTCGGTTCGGTCGCGGACCGGGCGGATTTCCCTTCGAGTTTTATTATGGCGCGAAAATCAACGCGCTGATTTCCGACGGCAAGGCGAACCTCCTGGCGCGCCCGAACATCACGACGCTGCAGGGGCGCGAGGCCGTCATCAATATTGGCGGCGAGGTGCCGGTGCAGACTGTTTCGGTCACGAATTCTACTACGACTACCTCGGTGACGTACCGCGAAGCGGGCATTATCCTCCGCTGCACGCCGCGGGTCGGCGTGGATGGCGACATTACGGCCAAGGTGCATACGGAGGTCAGTTCTCCGCTTTATGTGGACGCGCTTGCGGCTTATCGCTTCAATAAGCGTTCCGCCGACACTGAAGTACGCCTTCGGGACGGCGAGACGATGGTAATCGGCGGGCTGATCGGAAGCGAGGAGTCGAAGGTCTTGTCGAAGATTCCGTTATTGGGCGATCTTCCGATACTCGGCGCGTTTTTTCGGAACGTGCGGACCAGCAAGACGGATTCCGAGGTCATGATTTTCCTGACTGCCAAGATTGTGGAGGATAAAGCAAATAACAAATAGATGGAAAGAAGAGGTGCGGGCAATGTCAATCAAGATTCTGATCGCGGACGATCATGCGCTGCTGCGGCAAGGAATCAAACGGGTGCTGAATTTCGAGGACGATCTGGAGGTCGTCGGCGAGGCGTCGGAAGGGCAGGAGGCGCTGTCCCGGACGCTGGTGCTCCAGC
>CAMVJN010000197.1 GCA_947167825.1 uncultured Selenomonadales bacterium
TGACCACCGGCACCATCAGGTGCGGGATTCCGTTGTAATTGGAAAGCTCGACCATTTTCGGGTCGATCATAATAAATTTAACTTCGTCGGGCCGCGCCTTGAACAGAATACTGGTAATCAGCGTATTGACGCAGACCGACTTGCCCGAGCCCGTCGCGCCCGCAATCAAAAGATGCGGCATCGCGCCGAGATCGGCGAAAATCGCCTGGCCACCGATGTCGATGCCGAGCCCGACGGTCAGCGGCGACTTCGCCTTCATGAAGGCCTCATCTTCCAAAACGTCGCGAAGCGTCACGCCCTCGAGTTTTTTGTTCGGCACCTCGACGCCGATAGCCGCCTTGCCCGGCACAGGCTCGATACGAACCGAAGCCGCCGCCAACGACAGCGCCAGATCGTCGGCGAGATTCTCGATTTTGCTTACCTTGACGCCCGGCGCAGGTTTCAGTTCGTATCGCGTGACCGCCGGTCCGTGGCAGGCGTTGATGATATCCGCCTTGACGCGAAAATCTTCCAGCGTCTGCGCAAGAATTCGGGCGTTTTCGCCGATTTCCATTTCCAGCTTGTCGTCCTGTTCCTGCTGCTGTTTTTCGAGAAGCTCGGAAACCTTCGGAAGCCGATACGCCTTCGGCTCGTCCTCCGGCTCCCCCGGAACATCCTCATGCCCCAAGGCCCGGCTCATGGCACGCGCCAAAGCGTCCTGCGCATCCTGCCCGTCCATCTCCGGCGCAGGCTCCGTTTTTTCTTCCCGCCTGCCGTACTCGATGGAAAACGTCGGGGGTTGCTCCGCCGTCTCCGGCAAGGAATCAACCGTTTCCGGCGTTTCCATGATTTCCGCAACCGGGGGCGCTTCCGTTTCCGCTTCAACGCTTTCCGGCTCTGCGAAAGGCGTCGTTTCTTCTTCAATTTTCGGCTTGGGCGCCGCCTCCTCCGTCACCGGCACGAAACTCGCCGTTTCTCTCAAATCGGGAACCGAAGCGATTGCCACTGTTTTCTCCTGCGGCGGATTGTCCGGCAAAATCTGCGATTTCTCGACAGGCTGCGGTGCTTCAAGTTTCATCGCTGTGCGGGTCCGCGCTTCCGAGCGCCGCCGCAGTCTCGCCATGAACCCGTCCTTCGCCGGAGTTCCCTGCTTGGGACGCACAATCACCATCGAGTTTTCCGGCTCTTCCGCGGCCTGTGCCGACGGCTGCGAAGCAATCGCCGCGGATTCCCCCGCAAAATGGTCGTCCTGCATTTGGTCGTAGACATTTTTACGCTTGCCTACGGTTGCAATAGGAACAGGCGTCTCATCCCCCTGTTTTTCGGTCCGCTTTGCCTGTTCCATTTCCGCCGCCTTGCGGGCTTCTTCCTCTTCTTTTTCTATGCGGCGGCGCTCCCTGCGTTCCTCGATACGTCCCCGCGCCGTCTCGAAGACCGATTTCGCCGCCGACGCGCCCGCTTTCGCCTTGTCCCGCGTCCGCAGGATGCCGGAAGAAAGCGACCATTTCGTCGTCCAGAGGAACGTCCCCAAAAGCCCGGCAAGAGTTATGACAAGGCCGCCGCTGACGCCCGCGATTTTTCGGAGCAACAGCAACAGCCCGCCGCCCAAAAGCCCGCCGCCCTTCGGCAGGCTTTCCGGCAGAATCTCGGCTCCCGGCTGCACGGCAAAATGATGATAAAGCGCCAACGCGAAAGCAAGAAATCCGAACACACCAAAAAAGCCCGACGATAATTCCGTCCGGTGCTTGACGATCTGCGTACCGCCGATCCAAAGCAGGACGGCAATAAAGATCCAGCTTCCTGCGCCGAAGAAATAGCGGAAAAACCGGGCCAGCCACAGGCCGACGAAACCGGCGTTGAAGCCCAAAAGGCCGCAAACCGAAAGAATCGCCACCGTTGCAAGGACAATGCCGATCAATTCATGCCTGCGCCGTATGGTCGCTTCGTCCACCTTCGAGCGAAGCGATTTTTTGCCGCTCTTCTTTTTCTTCAACAATACTCACCTATAACCAATAAATTTATTTTGCGGAAATCCGTTCCGCGCAACGGTTCGCCTCAAACAGCACCCGCTCCTCGTCCAGCGTCAGCAGCTTCTTTTTCTCCATCAGCAGCTTGCCCGCCACCATCACCGTATCGACGTCGGCGCTGCTTGCCGCGTAGACCAGCAGCGAAACGAGATCGAACTTCGGCGTCCAGGCCGCGCCGCTCATATCGAACAACACGATATCGGCAAGGCAGCCTTCCTCGATTTTTCCGAGATTTTTGAGCCCCACAGCTTTCGCGCCGTATTCGGTTCCCATCTTGACCGCTTCCAGCGCAGGCACCGCCAGCGGGTCGAGGGTATCGACCTTGTGCAGCAGCGCCGCGAGACGAATTTCCTCCAGCATATCGAGGTTGTTGTTGCTGGACGCACCGTCGGTACCGAGCCCGACGCATACGCCGGCTTTCAGGAGCTTCGGCACAGGCGCGATGCCGCTGGCCAGCTTCATATTGCTGCCGGGATTATGCGCGGCACGGGTGTTGTACTTTTTCATCAGCGCGATGTCGTCGTCCGACAGATGCACGCAATGGGCGCCGAGCACGCCGCAGTCCAAAATGCCCGTTTCCTCCATCAAGGCAATCGGCGTTTTTCCGTAATCCTTCAGGCAGTTCTCCACTTCGCCCTTCGTCTCGGCGAGATGGATATGCACCTCAGCCTTGCGCTCCTTCGCAATTTCCGCGACGCGCCGCAGGAAATCCGGCGGGCAGGTATAAGGAGCATGAGGACCGAACATCACCGTGACGCGTCCGTCGCCCGCGCCGTGATAGTCGTCGAACAGCTTCTTGTTTTCCTCCAGGGCAGCCTCGCCGTTCGGCGCAGAGCCGATAATGCCCCGCGAAAGAACGCCGCGAA
>CAMVJN010000198.1 GCA_947167825.1 uncultured Selenomonadales bacterium
TGGATATGCGAGGCCCGCTCACGGAAAAAACGGCGCAGACCGCCGACGATTATTTGGAACTGGCGGAAAACGCGACCTCGAAAACCAAGGCCGTCAAGTATCTCAAAAAAGCCTGTGAACTGGACGCGGAAAATATCGACGCTGAGCTGCAGTTGATTGACTTGACGGCTAAAAACGACACCGAATACCTTCAGCGAATCGAAGAGCTGTTGGCGAAGGCCAAAAAGCAACTGGAAAAGGAAGGATACTTCGAGGACGACAGCATCGGGGAATTTTGGCTGATGACGGAAACCCGTCCGTTTATGCGGGTGTACAGTACATATATGGATGAGCTGATGCGCGGCGGAAAGCTCCGGCTGGCCATCGAGGCTGGGATGGATATGCTGCGGCTCTGCGAGAACGACAATTTGGGAAAACGCTACGATTTGATGAATTGCTACGCGGCGCTGGAGGATGAGGAGGCGGCTTTGGCTCTGCAAAGTCGCTACCCAGACGAGAAGTCCACGATGTTCCTCTTGCCCTTGTCCGCGCTTTTCTATCGCTTGGGAAAAGACGCACAGGCGCGGCAATATTTGAAGGAGCTCATGGAAGTGAACGCCGACACGAAAAAATTCTTCGCGGCGGTTCTTTCGGGACGTCCCCCGAAGATCGAGCGTTCCCCATACGGCTATCGCCCGGGGACCATCGAGGAATTTGAGGAATGCGTGAATTTGCGCCCCAAAACCTACGGGGATTGTGCAGGGTACTGGATGTGGGGTCAGGAGCAAATCAAAGCACTGGGAAAGACGGCAAAGAGCAAAACCAAGGCCGCATCCCGCCGAAAAAAATAGGAATTGGTTTACGGCTGATGAAGTTGTACCCGAAAAAACAGGTGGGTGCCGAGGAAATGTCCCCGGCACCCACCTGTTTTATTTTTGCTTTCTATCATTCCATCTGTTCCCACCAAGCGTCAAACCGTTGCGCTTCGTCCCCGATTTTTACAAGCTCGCCGATTTTCGGCGTCAGGAGCGCATACGGCTTCCCTTCGCTCGCCACCGTGATGGCGCGATACGGCTCATCCCACGTGTGCATCGCCAGCGCGAATTTTCCGTTGTGGGCGGGCAGCACCCGCGCCGCCCGGACATCGACGGCGGCCTGCGCGGTCTGCTCGGGGAGCAGATGAATCTGATTCCACCGTTGATTGTATTGCCCGTTTTCCATGATCGCGAGATCGAATCCGCCGAACCGTGCGCCTATATCCGTGAAGTGCTTTCCATAGCCGCCGTCGCCGCTGCAAAACACGCGGCGATTTTTTGCTATGAACGCAAACGCGCACCACTCGGTGGGATTTTGGTAGAGGAAGCGTCCGGAAAAATGCTGGGACGGCAGGATGTGAACCGCAAGCCCGCCAATCTCCGCTTTTTCGCCCCAATCCGCCTCGTGAATCCTCGCGACGTCAAAGCCCCACTGCTCGAAATACGTGCCGACGCTCAGCGGGCAGACGACGTTTCGGATTTTCGGGCGGAGCGCCATGACGCTGGCGTAGTCGAGGTGATCCCAATGGTCGTGGGTAATCGCCAAAACGTCGATTTCCGGGAAATCCTCCGCCGCGTATATGTTGCTGCCGGGAAAAGCCTTGTTGATGAAAAAGACAGGGGAGGCGTAGCTCGAAAACACGGGGTCGATCAAAATCCTTTGCCCGCCAATCTGCAAGTAATAGCTGGAATGTCCCATCCAAACGGCGACGTCCTCCGCGAGCGGCAGCGTTTTCAAATCCGTCTTTTGGGAAATCATCGGCTGTTTCGGGAACAGCGCGGATTTATCCTGCATGAAGAATTTGATCGTCATCAAGACGCGGTTCTCACTCTTGTCCGCCAAAATCTCCACCGGCTCCAGACACTCGAACCGCCCATTCACATAATGGGGCGACGCCTGCATCCGCGCAAGCCGCGCCCCGGACGGCAGCCGCCCGAATTTCTCCTGCCGCGTAAACAAAACGCCGCCTCCCGCCGCCATGCCTGCCATGCCCAACCCGCCAAGCAAAAAAGTCCTTCGATTCATTCGTTTCACCCGATGCGATTTGATATGCATACAGTATAACAGACGGCAGCAAATACCCGTCAAGAAAAATTTTCATCGCAAAAAACAGGCAGACGCGGCCCGTGCCGGATTTTTTGCTTTGCATCATCCGTTTGCGCCAGCGGAGGACGCAAAAGGTGACGCCGAGTCAAAAAACATATTGACATATCGATAAATTGAGATATAATAATGCAAAACAATTCACTCGAAAAGGGGGTGCGGGATGGATTGCATTGAAATATTCAAGGCGCTGTCCAATGATACCCGGCTGAATATTCTCGGCTGGCTGCGCGAGCCGGAGAAAAATTTTCCGCCCCAAGGCGAAAGCTTGGGTGAGCCGGTGGATTTGAAAGGCGGCGTTTGCGTCAGCAGTATCCAAGAAAAAGCCGGCGCATCCCAATCCACGATCTCAAATTATCTGGACATCTTGCAACGCTGCGGATTGCTGCTTTCGGAGCGGCACGGCAAATGGACCTATTACCGCAGGAACGAGGAAACGATAAAAAAGCTGTCCGAATATATCGGCACGAGGCTGTGACGACCTCACAGCCTTTTCTTTCAAAGCAACATATCGAATAAATTAGAAATATAGAATTAAAGAAATGAGGTGAAAACCATGCACTTTTCCGGCGGAATCAACCGCCCGCCCTATGAGACGGCGGACGGGTATTTGCAGACGACACAGGGATGCTCCCACAATCACTGCCTGTTCTGCACGTATTTCAAGGAACAGAAATTCCAAAAATCCCCCATCGAGGAAATCGAGGCCGACATCAGGGAAATACCAAAG
>CAMVJN010000199.1 GCA_947167825.1 uncultured Selenomonadales bacterium
CCCGTCATCACGATTGCCGATCCGACGGCGACGGGCGAGATCCTCGGGCCGAAGATGTTCGGCGACTACGCGACGCCGTATCTGAACCGGCTCGCGGACGCGATCCACGGGCGCGGCGCGAAGGCCATCATCCATATCTGCGGGCGCATGGAAGCGGTGAAAAAGTATTTGCCCGAGCTTCACAGCGACGCGGTCAGCACCGACGCGATGGTGAATCTGAAAGCCATCAAGGCGGAATACGACGGCCTGACGGTCATGGGGAATGTCAGCACCTTCGCGCTCCAGCTGCAGGAGCCGGAAACAATCCGGACGGTGACGGAAAAGCTCGTGGCGGACGGCATCGATATCATTTCCCCGGCCTGCGGGCTTTCGACGAAGACCCCGGTGGGGAATATAGCGGCCATGACGGAAGTCGTGAAGAACAGATAGGAGGAGTTCTCTATGATTACGGCGCAGGAAAGCATCACCGCGAAGCTCTGCTCCTTTGCGCGCGCCTACCATTCGACGATGGGGCAGGAAAAGATCTTCGACGATTATTTGGCTTACGACATCATTGGACGTGAAGAGTACGCGCGTCTTGACGGACTCTTGCGCGAGGCGTTTTCCGCGCTTCCCACAAAGCCCAGATATGGTTTTGAGAACGTCTGGCTCTTTGAGGCGCTGGATCGCTGCTTCACTCCGGTGACGCTGCCGCGACTGGCCTTTGCGGAGGAGGCGCTGGAGAATTTCGCGAAAGCCCACGGGCGCGTGCAATATGTGATCTGCGGCGCGGGGATGGATACCTTCGCCTATCGGAACGCGAATCCCGCGATTACCGTTTTTGAGCTGGATTTGCCGAAAACCCAGGCCTACAAGCAGGAACGCCTGAAAGAACTGGCATGGAAATCGGCGGGCAAAATCCATTTCGTCCCGGTGGACTTCGCCAAGGACGAGCTTGAGGAACGGCTGATGGCGGCGGGATTTTCCATGAAAACGCCCACGTTCTTCTCGTTGCTGGGCGTGGCCTATTATCTGTCCTATCCGGTGTTGTCGCATTTCCTTGGAGAGATCGGGGCTTTGGCGACGGCGGGAGATCAGTTCGTTTTCGATTTCCCCGATGAGACGACTTTTTCCAAGCGCGCGCCGGAGCGTGTGCGGGAGCTGGCGGCCATCACGGAGAGCCTTGGCGAGCCGATGCAGCCGGGCTGCACGCTGGACGAGATCTGGCGCGCGCTCCACGAGGCGGGCTTCGCGGTCAGCGAGCATGAGCCGCCTTCCGGCGTCCAGCAGCGGTTCTTCGGTCACGGGACGGGCCAGCGGCAGGCCTTTGAGAATATCCATTTTATCCTGGCGGAAAAACAGCCGATGAATTGACATAGATTTGGAGGGAAGACTATGGAATCCGATATGAGCGGCATGCGATTCAGCACGTCATTGATCCATGGGGGCGTCCATGAGGACGGCGGCACGGGCTCGGTGAACGTGCCGATTTACCAGACCTCGACCTACGCGCAGGAAAATATCGGCGGCGCGCCGAAATGGGAGTATTCGCGCACGGGCAATCCGACGCGGGCGGCTCTCGAATCCCTGATCGCCGATTTGGAGCACGGCACGGCAGGCTTCGCCTTTGCTTCGGGGCTGGCGGCGGAGACCGCGGTTTTGAGTCTTTTCGAGAGCGGCGACCACATCCTGCTTTCGGAAAACGTCTACGGCGGCACCTTCCGCCTGATGGACAAAGTGTTCAAGCATTTCGGCATCACATTCTCGCTGGCGGACACCACAAATCCGGAAGCTTTCGCCGCTGCCTTCACACCGCGGACGAAAGCCATCCTGATCGAAAGTCCGGCGAACCCGCTCTTGACCGTCACGGACATTTCCGTCGTCGCGAAAATCGCCCATGAGCACGGCGCGACGGTCATCGTCGACAACACCTTCATGACGCCGTATCTCCAGCGCCCCCTCGATCTCGGCGCGGATGTCGTGCTGCACAGCGCGACAAAATACCTCGGCGGCCACAGCGATCTTGTGGCGGGTCTCGTCGTGGTCAAGGACGCGGCCCTCGCGGAGCGCCTCGCGTTCATCCAGAATTCCACGGGCGGCGTGCTGGCGCCCTTCGATTCGTTCCTCTTGATTCGCGGCGTCCGCACCCTCGCCGTCCGCATGGACAGGCACACGGAGAACGCGGAAAAGATTGCCCGTCACCTCGCCGCGCATCCCGCCGTCAAGAAAGTCTATTATCCGGGGCTCGAAACGGCGCAGGGGCATGACGTGCAGAAAAAGCAGGCCAAGAACGGCGGCGCGATGGTTTCCTTCGAGCTTGCGCCGGACCGCGACATTCGCAAGTTTTTCCCCGCGCTCCGCGTCGTGACATTGGCGGAAAGCCTCGGCGGCGTCGAGAGCCTCGTTTGCCACCCCGCGACCATGACCCACGCCGCAATCCCGAAAGAAACGCGGGAAGCGGTCGGCATCACGGACGGGCTGATTCGCCTGTCCGTCGGTATCGAGGACGCGGACGATCTGATTCGCGACATCGACGACGCGATTGGAGATTAGTCTCCGTTAGAAATTTTATTTCTTACGGAGACTTATGAGACGTCATTTGCGCTGTAAGCGCAAATGTAGCCTGCGAAGCAGGCGTATCTCAGTTCAAAATTTTAATTCACTTAAAATTTTGGCCTGAGATGAGTATGAAAGCGAGGCGAAATGATATGCGCTACTACGCATCTATGCAGGAATTGATCGGCCATACGCCGTTGGTGGAATTGACGCATGTGGACGTACCCGAGGGGGCGCGCTTTTTCGCGAAGCTGGAGCTTTGGAATCCCGGCGGCAGCGCGAAGGACCGCATCGGGCGCTCGATGAT
>CAMVJN010000200.1 GCA_947167825.1 uncultured Selenomonadales bacterium
TGATGAACGGCAAGCACGAGCTGCCCGACTTCAAGATGGTCACGTTCCTCGCCACGCTGCCGAACCGGAAAGACGACACGATCATGCTGGGCTTCGTACGGGAGCTTAACAAAGCGGGAATCGAGGTTCTCGACCAAACGGTGCTGATCCGTCTCCTGATGCCGGAAACGGGCTGCCTGACGAAGCGAAAGCCCACCAAAGACGAGGAAAAGGACATCGACTTCGGGCTTCGCATGGCGAAGGAGCTTGGACGTCTCGACGTAGGGCAGACCGTCGTCGTCAAAGGCCTCGCGGTCATGGCCCTCGAAGCCATCGAAGGCACAGACGCCTGCATCGCGAGAGGCGGCGCGCTGGCCAGAGGCGGCGCCGTCGTCGTGAAAGCCGCAAAACCGAGACAGGACCAACGCTTCGACGTTCCCGCCGTCGGCTTGAAAACCATCGAGTCCATGATCGGCGCAGACGCCAAAGTCCTCGCCATCGAAGCGGGACGCACGCTCCTCGTGGACCAGAAAGAGGTCGTCGCCCTTGCCGACAAGCACGGAATCGCCATCGTCGCGAAAGAGAGCGGCGAAGAATAAAATACAAGCCAGACGCTGCGGCAACACTTGCGCGAACGCAGCGTTATTTTTTTGCCATTTCGTTTGACAATGCTTTCATGAATATATAAAATATAACAATATAGTCATACTTTTAGGAAACGCCGAATAAGTCAAGTCGTGGCCCTGTCGAGGGATTTTTTGCGTCAGGCAAGGAAGAGGGCGTGAAGGCGTAGCATCGCTACGTCGAACGCCATCTGACGCGGCATGACGGAAAAAGACCCGGCAGGGGCGCGGCGGGACTTGTTCAGCGTTTCCTTTACGGAGGGAGACCCCGGCTTACCATGGAAATCAAGGATATGCAGGCATTCTACACAGTGGTGGAGGAAGGCAATATCAGCCATGCCGCGCTTCGCCTCGACGTCGCGCAGCCGGCGCTGTCCCGGCAGATGAAGCGCCTGGAAGGCTCCCTCGGCGTGCAGCTTTTTGAGCGCGGCAGCCGCCGAATTCGCCTGACGGATGCGGGACGCCTGCTTTACTCACGGGTGGAATACATTCTCGGCATGGTGGACGGCACCATGCGTGAGATCACGGAAATCGGCACGGGCGTCGCGGGCGCGATCCGACTCGGAACCATTACCTCGTCAGGCGCTCTGATGATGCCTCGCCTGATGAGCGAATTTCACCGCCGCTGGCCCCGCGTGACCTTCGAGATCTGGGAAGGCGAAGGCACCCGCGTCCTGGAAATGCTGGACAGCCACGCCATCGAAATCGGCATCACCCGTTCGCAGGTGGACGCGAATCTCTATGAATCGGTAGTGCTGGCCAACGAGCCGCTGGTGGTGATGATGAACCGTGAAACGGGCGTCGCCGGAAAAAGCAAGGATACGGTATGTGTCCGCGAGCTAAAGGATTGTCCGATTATCGTGCCGCTGCGCTGGAAAGCGGTTTTCGAGGGCCACTGCAAGCAGGCGGGCTTCACGCCGAACCTGATCTCAGTCAGCGACAGCATTGTGCTCGACGTATTAAGCGTGCGCTCCGGTCTCGGCATGGCGCTTTTGCCCGCCTCCGCGAAAAGCCTGATGAATGGCGACGGCGCACTGATCGTGAAGAAGCTCGTCGAGCCGGAAATCATGACCCACACCGTCGTTTCATGGCTAAAAAACCGGACGCTGTCGGCGGGCGCGCAGCATTTCATCTCCCTGCTGAAAGAGCTGTACCAAAAAACGGAAAATGACGAATGCAAACCATGAAAGGAAGATATAAATGAATGTAACGGAAAAAATCAAGGTCGGGCTGAAACGCGAGGAACACGGCGTCTCGGACGAAGCGCACTCGGCGCGGACGCTGGGCAGCGGGCTTCTGCCGGTGCTGGCGACGCCTGCGATGACCGCGCTGATGGAACAGGCGGCGGCCAACGCGCTGGAAGAATTCCTGCCCGAGGGCTGGACCAGCGTCGGCATTTCCCTGAACATCGAGCACACCTCGGCGACGCCGCTGGGCATGACCTTCCGCGCGGAAGCGGAGGTCACGGAAGTGGACGGGCGAAAAATCCTGTTCAACGTCCGCGCCTGCGACGAAGCGGGCGAAATCGGCCGCGGCACCCACGCGCGCTTTGCGGTGGAAAGCGAGCCGTTTTTGGCGAAAGCGGCAGGAAAAGTCAAAAAATAATTTTTGGAAATCGACAAGCGTCCCCGGGGGAAATCTCCGGGGACGCTTGTATTTGCAAGGTTTTTCACGATCATAAAAAAAATTAAAATTTGTTGTTTTGATGTATTGACTTTTTGACTTTTTGATGTATAATAATAATCGAAAAGAGGTTCAAAGGAAGTTCCAAGAAAACCTCCCAAGGAACCCAGGAAAAAGACAGGCAACCCCCAAAAGGCGGGTCGGATAAACGAAAGGAGATTGATTACTATGTTTGGACTGGTACCGTTTAGCGCGAGGAAAGATTTGGCAAAGAGAGAGGATCCGTTCTCCCAGATTTTCGATGTGTTCAACGAGCCGTTCTTCCACGGCGGGCTGGAGCCCTTCGCTTCGAACTGGGGCGCGCAATCCTTCCGCGTGGATGTCAAGGAAACCGATGGCGCGTATGAACTGACGGCGGAACTCCCGGGCATGAAGAAGGAAAACATTTCGCTCTCCTACGAGAACAGCTACCTGACCATCGAGGCGAAGAAGGAAGAGCAGAAGGACGAAAAGGACGACGGCGGCAACTACATCCGCCGCGAGCGTTCCACGGGCAGCGTATCCCGCTCCTTCTACATCGACGGCATCGACGAGTCGAAAGTCTCCGCCGAGTT
>CAMVJN010000201.1 GCA_947167825.1 uncultured Selenomonadales bacterium
ATAAAAACATACGCCGAAGCTGTTTATATTGCCGCCGCGGCCGTATGTCGATACCCTCATGAAGACGAACCGGATCAGTAAGCTATTTATAAAACCCGCCAATCACGATTACACCTATTTATATATTAACCATAACACGAAAAAATCCTGCTATCAAGAAAAATTTTATTCATTTTTTTATGAATCGGATTCAATTTTTATGATTTTGCAGCTTTTTTGCCATTTCTCGCAGGGCAATTCCCCGATGGCTGATTGCGTCTTTTTCGGACAATGTCAGCTCCGCCATCGTTTTGTTCTCTTCTATGTAGAAATATGGGTCGTAGCCGAAGCCGCCGTCGCCCCGCGCTGTGGGACGAATAACACCATCGCAGCGTCCTTCGGAGATTAGCACCGTTCCGTCCGTGTCGGCGTAAGCCAGCACACATCGGTAGGCGGCTGGGGAAGAAGCAATCCCTTTTTTTGATATTTCGGCAAGCATTTTTTTGTTGTTCGCTTCGTCCGTGGCATGCTCTCCGGCAAAGCGTGCGGAGTGGACGCCGGGAGCATTGCCGAGCGCTTCGATTTCAAGGCCGGAGTCGTCGGCGAGGCATGCGACACCCGTTTGTTTCATATAAAATAGGGCTTTGATTTTTGCGTTTTCCTCAAAAGTGTTTCCGTCCTCCACGGCGTCCGGTAAATTGCCGAACTCGGAGAGCGGGACGAGCACAACGGGAAGATGGGCGAAAGCATCCTGCATTTCACGGATTTTTCCTTTATTTTTAGTCGCAATCACGATTCTTTTCATTGTGTGTCGTTCTCCTTTTCTTTCCATACGGTTTCATAGGCTGCTTCTATGTCGGATGCGTATTGTGCTGCGTTTGACGGCGACGAGGATGACAGGAACTCGCGCATATTCTCGCGCAGGGTGGAAAGCAGTTCGGTGTTCTCAGCCAAAGCCGCCGCGATTTCGACATAATGCCTTGGCGTCGACGCGGCGAGTTCGCCAAGCCCGAGGTTTTGCAAAATGCTGTAACCGAACCGCGTGCCGTGGCGCGTGCCATAGCGAGTGACAACGGGCACCCCCATGGAAAGGGCTTCGAAGGTCGTCATGCCGCCCGTGTACGGGTAAGTGTCGAGGGCGATGTCCATATCGGCGTATTCCGAGAGATGGCCGGGAGAGAAACCGCGCAATTCCACGCGGGAAAGGTCGAAGCCCAGCCGTTTCATGCGCTCCTTGGTGAACCGCAGCCCTTCCTCGCCGCCAAAGAGTTTGTGCTTCAGCAGCAAACGGCTTTGCGGCACGCGCAGGAGAATTTCGTTCCAAAGGGAAAGCGTTTCGTCCGTGATTTTTGAAGCGTTGTTGAAACTGCCGAAAGTTGTATATCCGTGCGCAAGGCAGGGCGGCGGCGCGAGGGGCGGCAGATTGTCGGGCGGCGAAAAACAGAAATGGGTGTGCGGCAAACGGATTACGCGCTCGGCAAAATCCTCGCGTGTTGAGGCTTCGTCACCGGCGCACCAGACATCCGACAAAAAATAATCCACGCAGGAAAGCCCGCTGCTCCGCACGTCACCAATCCCGCAAATCTGCACGGCCGCTGGGCGGTACGCGAGCACGGGAAGGCGGTTGCCTTGTGTATGGATGCCTAGTTCAACGAGGATATCGATTGCATCGTCGTATATCCATCGGGCAGCTTCCTCGTCGGACGCGGAGGCAATATTGCGCCAAGCATCCGAGGACGCGCGCAATTTTTCCGTGATATCGTCGTCTTTTTTGCCCGCGTGGTAGCAATATATTTCAAAACGGTTTTTGTCATGATGCTCCAAGAGCGGCAATATCAATCTTCCGACCGGATGACCGCAAAAGTCCGCTGACAGATAGCCGACGCGGAGCCGCGCGTGAGACGATTTTTTGGGCGGAAAAGGAACGATGGGCGCGAGCAGTGCCTCGTAGCGTTGATACAGTACAAGGAAATCTTCTGAGGAAAAATTTTCCGCGCTGTTGGCGGCAAAAATTTGGTTGCTCGCTTCCACGCGGCGTTGGGATAGTTCCGGTTCCATTTCGACGGCATGGGAAAAAGCCTCGATGGCTTTATTGGCCTTTCCCAATTCGTGGAAAGCCGAGCCAATCATGCTCCACGCTTCCGCAGCCAACCCTGCGTCGTCGTTTCCGATGCTTTTGTTTTCGTCAAGGCAGCGGCGCAGGATTTCGAGTTCCGTTATATATTCCCGCTTATCGCGGGCGATAAAGGCTTCCAAGAGCGTCAGCTTTGGAAAATCCGTGACAAATTTACGGATATGCTCGGTTTCGCGCCGCGCCTTGTCAAGGCTTCCGGCGCGCCAGTCCTCTACCGCCTCTTGATAGGCGGCGATGACCTCATTCTTATTTGTCAGATTTTCTTGGCTCATCCGACCCGCCCCACACGCCAGCCGAGGAAATTGCCCAGCACATCCTTTTGATAGGAAATCAATTTTTCAATTCCCGATTCCGCCAGCGAAAGCATCGCGTCATGCTCCGCGCGGGAAAATGGGCGGCCTTCGCCGGTGCCCTGCACCTCGACGAATTGCCCCGTGCCCGTCATCACCACGTTCATATCGACGGCGGCGTGGGAGTCCTCCTCATAGCAAAGATCGAGAATCGGCTCGCCGTCATGCGAAAGGCCGACGGACACCGCCGCAAGGAAATCCTTTACGGGGAACGGGCGCCCCGGCTTGTAAAAAGTCTCGCAGGCCAGCACCAAAGCGATGAAGCTGCCTGTGACCGACGCTGTCCTTGTACCGCCGTCCGCTTGGATGACGTCGCAATCGAGAATCACGGTTCTTTCGCCGAGGGCGGC
>CAMVJN010000202.1 GCA_947167825.1 uncultured Selenomonadales bacterium
TGGTCCCGCGCTCGTACGCCTCGCGATCCAGCGGACGCCCCTCACGCACATACCAACTCACATCGGCGATGTATACGCCGAGGAACCAGCCGCCGTCCGCGCGGCGCTCCGCGTACACCGCATCGTCAAAATCCTTCGAGTCGTCGCCGTCCACCGTCACCACCGAAAGCTCCCGCCGGTCACGGCGTCCCCGGTATTCGTCCGGCTTCACCTTCTGCGGCACGCGGTCCGCCTCGGCCTGCACATCGTGAGGAAATTCCTGCACAAGGTCGTACTGCCGCATCACAGAAAGTACATCGACGCCCGGATCGCCCGCGCGCCCCAAGAGCTCGACCACCGCTCCTTCCGCGCTGTGCCGCCCCTCCGGCCACTTCGTGATCTCGGCGACGACCTTCATGCCCGTCTTCGCGCCGCCGAAAGATTTCTTCGGGATGAAAATGTCCTGTCCAATTTTTTGATCGTCCGGCGTCACGAAGCCGAAGGACTTCGACGAGGCAAACGTGCCGACAATCTTTGTATTCGCGCGCTCGACGATGCGAATGATCTCGCCCTCCCGTGCGCGCCCCGGAACCGTCGACGGCGTGACGCGCGCCACCACGTGGTCGCCGTTCATCGCGGAGGCCAGCATCGCTCCCGGCACGAAAACGTCCGTATCCGTCTCCTTCACTCGAAGGTCGGGAATGATAAAGCCGTATCCCTTGCCCGACATGCTGAGCTTCCCGACCACGAGGTTCATGCGCTCCGGCAGGCCGTACAGTCCGCTGCGGTTGCGAATGACCGCCGCCGTCTGCTCCAGCTCCGAAAGCGCCTCAAAAAACGGCTCCAACGCCGCGCCCTTGACGCCCAATTCCTCTGCCAATGCTTCCGCCGTAATCGGACGGCGAACCGTATCGCGCATATAGCTTAAAATTTTATCTTTCATTTCCGTTTCCATATTCTCACTCCACCACGGCCATTTCTGCCGTTCCTTCCGCCGTAACCGTCCCGTCTTCCAAAGCGACGATTGCCTTCATCTTCACAAAATGAGTGCGCCGTGACTCGATTTTCCCCTCAATCCTGAGTCTTTCGCCAATAGGCGTCGGATGCCGGTAACGAACCGAAAGCCGCCCGGTCACCGCCTTTTCCCCCAGCGCGACAAGATAACCGCCCATCGCCTCGTCCAAGAGCGTCGAAACGATGCCGCCGTGCGCCACGCCCGTATAGCTCTGGTACTCGCGGGCAAGCGTCGTCTCCGTCACGAAGCAGTCTCCCTCGATCCGAAAATCCAGCTTCAACCCATACGGATTATCAAGGCCGCAGGCAAAACAGTAATTTTCACCAAGTTCCCGACCGTTTTTCATCGCTTTATCTTCCAATGTTTTCCTCCGAATGCAAGAAACTAATAATTTCCCGAAATGCTCTTTCACGCTCCAAGCCGAGCAGAACGCGGTGCCCGGTACGCGGCAAACGGACAAGGCATTTTTCCTTCGACGCCGTATGCTCGATGATGTATTCCGCGCTCTCCGGCGCCACCGTATGGTCTCGATCTCCTTGTATTGCAAGCAGCGGCGCTGCTACTTTGGGAAGCGCCTCCTTCGCCGATTGAATCACCGACAGCAGCTCATGCACCGAAACGAGCGGCATAACCGCATATCCGACGAGACATCGTGCCGGAATCCCCGGCAATCTTGGCTGCTTCTTCGGCAAGAACATTCCTTTCGATTTTTCACGGGGCGGCAACAGCTTGACTCCCCGCTCCTCCCGAATAAAAAACGGAGCCGCCACCGAAACCACATGCGACATCCGCCGTATCGCCGCCAGCCGCAAAGCCAAAAGCGCTCCCATCGAATGACCGACGACAGCGATTTTTTCAATCCTGTTATCCGAAGCGAGAATCGCGTAGCCGTCCATTGCCGCGGCAAGCCAATCTCCCGCCGTCGCCCGCTCCAAATCCTCGGGAATCGTCCCATGCCCCGGCAACCGTACCGCCAACACCGTAAAACCTTCTTTTGAAAGAGCCTCGCCCAAAAGGCGCATCTCTGCCGGCGATCCGGTCAATCCATGCAGAAGCAGGACGCCCGTCGAGCCACCCGAAAAATAAAACGGCTCCGCACCGTCAAGCACCATGCCTCTACACTCCCTCCGCATTTTTCACGCAACATGACGAAAGCGTCCCCAAGCCGGAGCCGGGAACGCTTTTGAAACCTTGTCACATCGTCATTTTCGCAATCGCCAGCGTGATGACCGCAAACAAAGCGGCAAATATCATCGTCACGCGCGCCAAAAGCGCGTCCATGCCGCGCACCTGCCCGCTGAAAACGGTATTCCCGCCGCCGTCCATGCCCCCCATTCCGGCCGACTTCGGCTCCTGTCCAAGCACCGCGGCAATCAAAACAATCGCAACCAATGCGTCAAGCACCATCAAAGCAGTAAGCACCAATCTATCCTCCCGTAGAAACCGTTACGAAACAACTTTGCACAGTTCCTTATGAAACTTGTTCTTTATCTTACCACAGCGTTTGACGAAAATCAATCATTTCCGATTCGTCGAAGAAGAATAGACCTTTCGACGCGAGAATGGTATAATTATTATATTTATTTCAACCGTGTTCAACCGTCAAGGAGGTAATCATCAAAATGAGTTGGCATATTGGCGTCATCACCCCTGGAGAAATCTCCGAACGCGTCCTGATGCCGGGCGATCCTCTCCGTGCAAAGCATATCGCGGAAACCTTTCTCGAAAACCCGAAAGAATACTCCCATGTCCGAAACATGCTCGGATTCACCGGCACCTACAAAGGCTGCCGCGTTT
>CAMVJN010000203.1 GCA_947167825.1 uncultured Selenomonadales bacterium
TTTATGGCGTCGGGGGCGGTCATGGCAAGAAGCTTTCGTTCCCCGCGGGCCAGCGTCTCCGAAAGCTGCGCGTGCTCGCCGCGAAGGCGCAGCAGCGTGCCGTATTCGGGATGCTTTCGCAGGGCTTCGCCGAGCCGGACGACGCCGGCATCCTCGGTGGACTGGGCGGAGGTTTCCGCCGGCGGTGGGGAAACCTTGTCGCCCGGATGGAGCCAAAGCCAGCCGCCGGCAATGCCGCCGAGCACGGCAAGCGACAAAAGGCCGACGAAAATCGGCTTGCGGGCGCCGCCCGCGGACTTTTTTTCATCGGCAACGCCCATGCCCGCCGCTCCTTTCATATCATCTAGAAAAGTACCGAGCCGCTGGTGCGCGCTCGGTACGAAAGATGCCTATTGGATTTGGAGATTATTTCGCCATCTTGCGGATGACGTCCTGGGTGATGTCCGCGCCGCCGTAGACGACAGAACCCTTGTCAATGACGACCTGCAGGCCCTTCGCTTCGGCGACGGCCTTGACCTCGGCCTCGATCTTCTTCTGGATCGGCTCGATCAGGGACTGTTGCTTCTGCGCGAGCTTTTCCTGCGTCTGCTGGTAGAGGTTTGCCTTGTCTTCCTCGCTCATGCCGGCAGACTTCGACTCGAATTCCTGCTTCGCTTCCTCAACGGCGAGCTGCATCTGCGTGTTCGCATCCTGAAGGTCGGTGGACTGCCCCATCACCTGACGGTAATCGACGACGCCGACGCTGGAGGAAGCCGCCGATGCGGTGCCGCCGGTCAGCCCGCCCATCTGCGTGAGGGCCAGCGCGACCACGCTGCCGATGAAGATTGCCGCGATTGCGACGCTGAAGATTTTGATGTGTTTCTTTTCCGGTTTGATCATTTTTCTTGTCTCCTTTTTCTTGTTCCCGCAAACCTGCGGAATTTTTGCATCTGTGACATTATAGCAAACTCTTTCTGTAGAATCAATGGAAAATGAGATTTTAATCTGCGGGCGATTCTTTGTGGGCATGGTGTCGGCGTCATTTTATTTTTGGGATGCGTTCCTTATATTATTGTAAATAGAGTTAGTTTATGGTACACTGATTTCAGGAAATTCATATTTATATTGAAGCTGATGCCGGAGTGACGTTGGGCTTTTTTGCGGGCGCTCCGTTGATCATGGAAGAAGGTGGAGCTATGTATTTGCGCTCGATTGTCACCTGCAACGCGAGAATATGGCTGGCGGGACTGCCGAAGGACATGGCGGCGGCGCTGACGGCGATGCCGCCTGCGCAGGGGTTGGAATTGGAGTTTTCCGTCTATGAGGATTTGCCGGAGAAGGCGGAGCATACGCCGTCCTGCATCATTTTCTCCCTGGCGCCGGGGCGCGCGGACAAGGCGCGCGCGTTTTGCGACGAGGATACGCTCTTGGTGGGCTGGCGGGGCAAAAAAGCAGAAGGCGACGCTGCGGAAATTTCCAAGGTCGATGATTTTTGGGACGCGCCGGAAAAAGATTTGCTTCCTTATTATTTTGGTTGGCTGCAGGAACGAATCTGGCGGCGCTACGAGGCGTGGCTCATTCACAATTGGTGGCAGACGACCATCAATATGGTGCCCGACCTCGCTTGGTACAAAAATCTCGGCGGCTTGCACCTGGAGGTCAACAACGCGTTGGCGCGCACCGTCGGCAAGACGGTGGAAGCTTGCCGCGGGCAAAGGCACGGCGTCATTTGGGGCTTGAAGCCGGAGGAGTACGAGGAAGGCGAGCGGGTCTGCCTCGAGTCCGATATGAAGGTGGTCAACACCGGCAAGCTGATGGTCGGCGCGGAGCAGGTGCTGGACAACGGCGAGATGCGCGACCTCAAAACCTACAAGACGCCGGTGTTCGGCAAGGAAGGAAACATCATCGGCACGGCGGGCGTCGCGCAGGACGTCACGCTTTTGAACCGCTACCACAAAAAAATTCTCGACATGGCGCACAAGGACGAACTGACCGGGCTTTCCAACCGCCGATTTTTCTACGAGTATGTTTCCGAGTACCGCAAGAACCAGGCGGTCTGCATTTTCTCCATCGACCTCGACCATTTCAAGGCGGTCAACGACACTTACGGGCACAAAGTGGGCGACGAGGCGCTGAAGGCGGTGGGCGAGGTGCTGAAGGCCGCTTTCCCGACAGGCGTTGTCTGCCGCTTTGGCGGCGACGAGTTCCTCGTAATGCTTTTGGGCAGCCTGTCCGAAGAGACGGCGAAAAATATGGCGGAGGTCTGTCTCGACAGGCTCCGCGAGCGTTTCCATGAGCAGGAGCAGTTTCACAAGCTGTCGGGCAGTATCGGCATAGCTATCTCCCATGACATCCAATATCCGATCGACGAGCTGATCAAGGAAAGCGATTCGGCGCTCTACGCGGCGAAGAACGCCGGCCGCGATTGTGTGTGCGCGGCATGGGAAATGAACGGGAAGAAATAAAAAATGGCGTCAATGTTTCACGTGAAACAAACGAACAAAACCTGAAAGGGCTTTTCAGATTATGTTCTATTGTTTCACGTGAAACATTCCGCGACGGATACTATTTGTCTGAAACAGGCGGCGCAGGCCGCGTTCGCCTGTTTTTCATGAAGCGTTTGTATCATAAGAGGACCTCTAAAAACTTATTGTCAGCCGGAGGGGTTCAGACGAAAATTGGACTTTTTAGAGATTCCCATAATTAAGGAACCACTGAATAAGTCCCTCCGCGCCGCTGCCGGGTCTTTTTCCGCCTGTCGTTGTCAAATCCCTCTCGACGTAGCGATGCTACGCCTTCGAGG
>CAMVJN010000204.1 GCA_947167825.1 uncultured Selenomonadales bacterium
TAGATGATCGGCGGGATCGGGCTGATGACTTTCGCCAGCGGCAGCAGCGAGTCCCTGAGACGCGCCACGCTGCCCGTAACGATTCCCAGCAGGACGCCGAGAATTAAAGCCGATGAAAAGCCCACGCCCAAAAGATACATCGAAGAACGAATCCCGTCGAGAATCTTTTGCCAGTCCGAGGCGAATATCGCAAAGACCTTGGCGGGAGAAGGGTACAAAATCAGATTCACATCCCCGGCCTTTGTTGTGCCGATTTCCCAAACGATAAAAAGCAGATACAGGATTGCCATGATATCGCTCAGGGAGCGGGAATGCCTGCGAAAGAGCAGGGCAGCTTCGCTGATGGCCAGCACGGCCAGGAAGGCTCCCTTCGGCGTCGAATCATCGGCACCAGGCGTGAAAATCAGCCAGAGCAGCACAACAAACAGCACATGGGGAATGAACCATTGAATCGACCGGACCGCCGGCCAAGAAAAACCGGTTCCTTTCTTTGACTGTACCTCCTGTACGTCTGGTACGTCCTGTAAAACTGCCGTCGTCATAGGACGACCTCCTCTCCTCCGATTTTATCCTGCAGACCGCGGAAGAAGCATCCCAAAAGGGCCTGCCGCATTTGGATATATTCCTGCGACTGGAAAATCAGCTCCCGATTCCTCGGACGGGAAAACGGAACGACATATTCCTCGAGGATATGTTTTTTGTCCATAAACAGGATTCGGTCCGACAGCAGGATTGCCTCGTCCACATCATGCGTGACGAATACAATCGTTTTCTGCTGTTTCTCTTTTCCCAGGACGTCCAAAAGCAAGTCCTGCAAAAGAATCCGGTTTCGCGCGTCGATGGCGCCGAAGGGCTCGTCGAGCAGCAGGATTTCCGGCTGCATGGCCAATGTCCTTGCGATTGCTGTCCGCTGCTGCATGCCGCCCGAAAGCTGATAGGGATATTTGTCCTCGAACCCGGCAAGGCCGACTTTTTCCAGATATTCGCGGGCAATATCCGAGGCTTCTTTTTGCGTCGTGTCGGGAAAAGCCTGACGGATGCCGAACGCGATATTCTGTTCCGCCGTCATCCAAGGGAACAGGGAATAATGCTGGAAGACAACCCCTCGGTTCCGTCCTGTCCCGTGACTGATATGCCCGTCGATCAGATACTGGCCTTCCGTCGGCTCCCGCAGGCCGGCCAGTATGCTGAGCGTGGAGCTTTTTCCGCACCCGGATGAACCGATGATGCTGACAAATTCCCCGGGGTCCACTGAAAAATTCATTTGGTCCAATGCGTTGTATACTGTGCCGTCATCATTGTATGTCAGCGACACATTGGAAATCTCTATTTTATGCATTTCCCTGTCGCCCCTTTCATAGAAATAGTTACCATGCGCCGTCGTTCTTTTCGTAGTCCGCCTTGAATTTCAGCCACGTCGGGTCGTTCGGTTCTTCCTTCAGGAGGGACTCCAGCGCTTCGCGATACAGCGATATGTCCAGGTGTTTTTGGATGTCGATTTTTCCTTCAATATAGCCGACGCGTTTCATGCTGTCGTAAAATTCTGCGACGCGCAGGCCCGCCGGATCCGGTTCGAGCTTCAGATGCTCATCTTCAAGGAGTTGGCTGCGAAGGACTTTTTCGTCGACTTCGATGGATTTATTGACAAGGGGCAGCGCTTCTTCCGGATGGGTGTGCAGGAACCGATATGCCTTGAGCTGGGCGCGGAGGAATTTCACGAGATCGGCGCGGCGCGCTTTCAGCGTGGCCGGGCGCGTCAGGACACGGCAGCAGATAAAATTCGGTGAGATCTTGTCGACATGGAGCGCGGAGACAAGCCCTGCCTGATGTGCCGTATCGCGAAGATTGGCCTGCACGTTGCCGGCGTCAAGCTCGCCCTTTTTGATGGCCTCGATGATGGCCGGTTCATTCCCCAACTCTACGAATTCAATCGTGGAAAGGTCGATTCCCATACGGGAAAGCGCGCCGCGGAGGGCGATATCGCCGGAGGCGGTCCGGACGACGCCGAGTTTCTTGCCCTTCAACGTCTCGGGGGTGATATTCTCCCATTCGGAAGCGCGTTCCGGCAGGGTGACGATATCCGCGCCTTCGCCCATCTGGCCGCCGATCACGACGAAATCGGCGCCGTTTTCCATCATGCGGAGCGGAGCCGTGGAGCCGACGCCGCCCGTCGTTACATGGACTTTGTTGGAGGTCAATGCGCTCAGAATATCCGCATAAGCGACATTCATGACATGAAGATTGACTTTGATATTTTCTTCCTTGTTGAATCCGCCGTTCTCGGCCAGAACGGTCAGCGCGCTGCTGACGCGGTTCGTGTTGATTTGGACTTCCAGCGGTTCTCCGGCGCCGTCCTTGCCGGCGGACTTGTTTCCGCTGCCGCACCCGGACAGCAAAAGCGTACTTGCCAAAAGAATTCCCAATAAAATAATACTACTTGCTTTTTTCATGATAATAACGCCCTTTCGTTTTTCCTATAGTTCCGATTTTGTTTGATGTCTGCACATTCGGTTCGCTGCAAACTGCCGAAGGCTGGGCCGACATGCCTGTTTTTTCATGCTCTCACTCCTTCATCCAGGAAACACGAACTTGTTCCTTGATTCATAAAGCAAAAAGGCCGGGAAGGGAAGAAAAGCGGCGTGTGACGTCATACGGCACATGCGCGTCTTTCTTCCGGTTCCCGACCTTCACTTTTTTGCGATCAGTCGTTCATAGTTTCCATAGGATTTTTATATGATTTGACACTATTATAA
>CAMVJN010000205.1 GCA_947167825.1 uncultured Selenomonadales bacterium
ATTTCTGGTGGAAATTTTTGTGGGAGCCGAGATAGGCGGGCAGCAGGAAATCGAAGATCGACCAAAGCTCGGTCAAGGTGTTTTCGATCGGCGTGCCCGTCAGCGCGAAACGGCAATCCGCTTTGATGCGCTTGACCGCCTTCGCCGCCTTCGTCGTCGGGTTCTTGATATGCTGCGCCTCGTCGAGAATCGCGCAGGAAAAACGGCATTTCTCGTAAAATTCCATATCGTTGCGAAGCGTGGCATAGGTGGTGATTACCACGTCCTTGCCCTTGTTCATCGCGTCGCGCAAAATTTCCTCGCGCGCGGGCTTCGTCCCGGCGACGGCAACGGCGCGGAGGTCCGGCGCGAAGCGCGCAATCTCGTCGAGCCAGCCGTAGATCAGCGACGTCGGCGTCACCACGAGGGCCGGAGGCGTATCGGGCCCGCGCCGCGCCAAAAGGAACGCAATGGTCTGGAGCGTCTTGCCGAGGCCCATGTCGTCGGCCAGGATGCCGCCCAGCCCGTGGGCCGCCAGGGACGAAAGCCAGCGGTAGCCCGTCGCCTGATAGTCGCGCAGCACGTCGGCAAGCTCCGGCGGGATTTCCCGCTCCGCTTCCGCCGGATTGCGGATGTCGCGCACGAGCGCACGGAACCCTTTGCCGACGGACAGCCGGAAACCTTCGGTTTCTTTTGCCAACGTATCGACATAAAGAGCCTCCGCCAACGGCAGCTCCGCTTTTCCGCCCTTCAGTTTCGCAAGCCCCGTTTCCTCAGCGAACTCCGAGAGCGCGGAAAGCCCCTCGCCGTCCAGCGAGAGGAATGTGTTGTCCTTGAGGCGGTGGTAGCGTCGTTTCAGCCGATACGAGCGCAGAATCTCGATCAGTTCGTCAAAATCGAAATCGCCGCCGGAAAAGGTCAGTTCCAACAGGCTGTCTTGGTTCACCGAGACCCCCAGCGTCACCGGCGGCATGGACTGCACCGGGCGGCGGGTGAAGCTTTCGCTGTAAAGGACGTCGGCGAGCTTCGACAGCTCCGACAGCCCCTCGCGCAAAAAGTCGTAGGCCCGCTCCTCCTCGGGCTGCACGAACCGCCCGTCATCCCGCGCGAACCCCCACGCGTCCAAAAGCGTCAAGATTTCCCGCTCCGTCTCCGCGTCCCGGATCAGCCCCGTCATGCCCGGCGAGGGCTTTTTTTGTGTCTTCGCGGCGGGGTTGAACGTGATTTCCCCATAGCGAAACGTCATCTCGATCGCCACGCCGTCCCCGAGGTAATCGAGCCGCGCCTCCGCCTCCAGCGGCAGCATCTTGTACCGCTCGGCGAAGGAAGGAGCCACATGGACCTCGACGGCCTTCCGCATTTGCGGCAGCACCAGCGAGAAAAAGTCCGCCATGCCGGACTTGTCGATGCCGATAGTATCCGATCCGCCGAACGCGAGTATGAACCGCTTCATCGGGTCCCGCCGATCTTTTGGCACATGGCAGATCGTCCCGGCATGCATCACCCATTCGCAATCCCTCGTGAGAGGGAGAACCAAGCCTCGAGCCGTCAGTTCCAGCCAGCCGCTGCCGTTCCGGTCCTCCACCTCTACGGAAAGCTTCGGAACACCTTCCTCGACGCGTCCTTCCATCGCAGGGTAACCTTCCACCTCCACGGCGAAGGGTTCGCCCGCCATCGCGCTGCAAAAGCGGCTCAAAAGCGACGGCGACAGTTTCAGCCTTTTGCCGGAGAAAACGGTCTGATACACCGGCGCACGGAAGTAGGCGCTGTAAGTGTACATGCTTTCCTCGTCGCGGTGCGCGTCGCGGAGCATCTCCCAAAGGCGGGACGAAACGCCTTCCTCAAAGGAAAGGGCGGCGGGGGAAACCGTCAAATCCTTCCCGAAGGACATCGGAGCGCCGGAATCCATTTGATGCAGAAAGTCCTGGATTGAGCGAAGCACATACAGTTTTTCCCGCCCGATCCGGAATTCCAGCCACATCGTTTGGGAGCGGTACTCGAAGCCCACGCAGAATTTCGGCACAAGACGGAGCGGCGCGGCTGCTTCCTTCCTGACCGCCTCCGGCGCATAGGCGGCGAAAAACTTCCGTGCGTTTTCGGAAAGCGCGCTTTCTCCGCGCTTCGGCTGCGGCGTTTCCGACGACTGGATTTCCTTCAGCAGCGCGACGACATGCTTGCACGCGCCGTCGTAGAGATCGGCCGCGGGACAGTCGCAGGAATAAGAAACCACCCGATTCCCGGCTACCCGCGCCGTCACGAAATAGGCAAAAGGCCCGGAACCCTCCACCTCGGCTTCATAATAAGTCGTGTCTTTCCCGTCGTCCCGCCGCGTCACGTCTACCGCACCGTCCCTCTGGTACCGGCATCCGCGGCGGTACGAAGCCTCATTGGCAATCCGCTGGATTTCCGCGTCGGAAATCATATCGTTCCCCCCTTGCATGGTATCATTTGATTATACCACAAGAGTATATATTCTCGCTAACCTCACGCTTCGCCTGTGGCTCGCATTCGCTATTTGTGGGTTAATTGGGTGTGGACGAAGGGAATTGAACTCGCGACCGCATCGTTTCACGACACAAAAAAAGCGACCAGATTTCTCTGATCGCCTTTATTTATACACACCAAGCAAGATTAGAAAACCGAAAGGTGTGTGGCTGCTCTTGGTGGAGACGAAGCAGCACCACCAATGCACACGCATTATTATGTCACGAGCACGCTTGAGTTATCAATAGAAAGGAGCGATTTCTCTGACGTAAGCAACATATCATGCA
>CAMVJN010000206.1 GCA_947167825.1 uncultured Selenomonadales bacterium
ATATTCTTGTTGACCGCCTCCTTGCGCGCGTCCTCAATCCATTTGTCCGACTCGCCGCCCACATAAATCAGGACGTCGCAGGACGACAGCTTCACGAGGTCATCTGCCGTCGGCTGGTAGCTATGCAAATCGACGCCGCTTTTCAGCAGCATGGTCAGCTCGGCGTGCGCCGCTTGGCCGCCGAGGATTTCCCATGTCCAATCGTGAATCGGAAATATCGTCGTGACAATCTTGAGTTTTTTCGGCTCATTCTTTGTCCCGGGCGTTTGCGCGGTCTGTGTTTGTCCGCCGCAGCCGCCGAGCAGCGCAAGCATGATCAAGCAAACAAAAAAGGAAATTATCTTTTTCATGGCTTATCTTATCCTCCGTTATTGTTCCTTTAGTTATCTGCAATCCGGGCACAGCCCGTAAAGTACCGTACGTTTCGGATCGACGACGAAATCGTGCTCCCCCGAAAGATGCTCCCGAACGGACTCGAACTGCCCGCAGCGGATATGCAGCAGCTTCCCGCAGCCCTCGCATTTGCAATGGACAATCGGCTCCCCGGAAGGCTCTTCCCCCGTATACTCATAACAGGCCGCGCTGTTCTCATCCACGATGTACTTGCGGAGCACGCCCTCCCGTACCAGCTCGTCCATCTGCCGATAGAGCGTCGTCGTCCCGATGGGATGCCCCTGCGTCTCGAAATGGGAACGGATCTCCGCCACCGTGATGTGACGCCCGCGCGCCGTCTCCAAATAATCCAACAGCGCCTTTTTCTGCTTCGTGTTATATTTCATCGCTTCTCTCCTTCATTAATCTCAGTTAAGAGTCTTTAATCTTTGCTGCGATTTATGAGACGGCATTTGCACCGTAGGTGCAAATGCCGTATTAAAACAAAACCGGAAACCGTTTCCTATTTTATCAGTCTCAACTCTTCATGTCAACGAATTCGGAAACGATTTCCATGTTCGCCTTGAAATAAATATTATGGAAAGGCAAAAACATCAACTGCAAATATGGGAGAAAACCGTTAAAGCATGGTCATAATAACGTCAAAAGCGCAAAAAAGAAATGAGCCGCCTACAAAACGTAAGTGGCTCTAATGTTATAGAAGATGGTGCGATTGGTGGGAGTCGAACCCACTACCTATCGCTTAGGAGGCGATCGCTCTATCCAAGTGAGCTACAACCGCAATTGCACGAAATGTATTATAGCAAATCCTGCGCGGCCTTGCAATCCCCGACGGAAAATCAGCCCCATTTCGCCTTGTACTGCATTGCCTCCTGCTTGGAGATGATCTGGCTGCTGTACAGATCCGTGAGCTGGTACTTTCCGTTGACGAAATTGACATGATAAATATTGTCCGGCGCGTCGTAAGTGCAAATCGTATCGAAAGTGTACTGCAAATCCGCCTCGACCACAGTGAAATCCAAAACGACAAAATCATTCGTGCCAGCCGCAAGGTATTCCCTCTGCGCTTCAATGCGGAGAATCGGCTTGTCGTCCAAGGTCTCAAGATGCGTGTACGCATTGCCTTTGAGCTTGACACGGCGAAGCGTGTCTCGGGCGCCTCCGACGGAAATGATATTCGCGCCTTCCGGCAGTTTCAGGTCTACAATGTCATACGTGCACGATTCCTGCGGTTCCGTGTCCTCGAACTGCACGCCGTTTTTTCCGTGAATCCGATATGCCTGCATAAGTTTTCTCCCCCATTCATAACATCCGAAGCAGCCTGCAAAGTGATTCCGCGTCCTTCGCCATATAATCGGAAGCCGCGATGGCCGCTTCCACCGGGCGATGAACGCCGCCATAGGAAACGGCGATATCCGCCGCTTCGAACATCGGAATATCGTTCGCTCCCTCGCCGACTGCAATGACGCGGTCGGCTTCTTTTTTCAGCGCCCGCACCGACTCGCCCTTGTCGACGATGGACGCCAGCACCAGGCCCTCGTTCTCGTCCCATGCGCTCTGCGAGGCAAATGCGCGGCAGCCCAGTTTTTTGAGTATCGGCTCAACCCACAGATCGAGATTGCCTGTGACAATCGCACAGTCCTCCGCCCGTTCACGGATGAATTCGGAAATCAACGGATCGAGCTCGACGGTGTCCATGATCCCCTGGATTGTCGCCAGCGGGATTTCCTTCAGGATATGGAACCGAAGGCGGAACGACTCGGAGAAGGCGAAGTGCCCGTCCATCGTCAGCCGCGTCAGCCGCGCCATTTCCTCGGAAAGCCCAAGCTCCCCCGCAAGGATCGGAAGCGTCTCCTCACGCGTCACGGTCCCGTCCAAATCAAACGCGAACACGGTCCGATTTGTTCGATCTGTCCGCTCTTCTTTCACGTGCCACCTTCTTTCTCCGTCATACCTCCGGCGATAACATGCCGCCGTATTCCCGCAGAAAGTTTTTCTGCCATTCCTTGTATTCCGGCGCAAGCGGCTTTTCTTTCGGGCAATGGATGCACCAGAAATCCCGTTCCTGGTTCGGCACGACGACCTGATAGCCCTTTCGCGCGAACTCCATGCACTGGGACGTGTCGTAGAAATGCCAGCCCCCGAAAAGGTCTTCGCGCCACCGGATATCGTACTGTGTCGCAAGCAGCAGCCCGTCCGCCGCCTCGACGTCAATATACGCGCCTTCCGGCTCCATCATTTCGGAATCGACTGCCGACTCCGGTTCGCAGGCGTGCAGCACCCGGCCGTAGCAGCGCAGCCCGTCCCACCATATCCCGCTGGCCGGAAGGGAGCGGCAGCCGACCATGCCGATC
>CAMVJN010000207.1 GCA_947167825.1 uncultured Selenomonadales bacterium
GCGAGTCCATGCTGGAAACGAAAATCGACGACCTGATCCTCGCGCAGAAAAATCCAACGCTGGCGCTTCTCGTCCGCCCGACGGGCGTGATTGTCCGCATTACCGCGAAGGCGGACAACAAGGCGGCGGCGGAAAAGCTGATTGCGCCGGTGGAAAACGAGATCCGGAATCGGCTCGGCAGTCTTGTCTACGGTGTGGACGAAGAAAAAATGGAAGAAATCGTCGGCAGGGAGCTGAAAGCGATGGGCCTTTCCGTGGCGACGGCGGAGTCCTGCACCGGCGGTCTTGTGGCGAGCCGTTTGACCGACGTGGCCGGAAGCAGCGAATACGTCAAGGGCGGAATTGTTTCCTACACCGACGACGCCAAGGCAAACGTCCTCGGCGTTTCCCGTGAGCTTCTTGCCGAGCACGGCGCGGTCTCCGAACTGACGGCGCGGGCCATGGCGGAGGGGGCGCGAAAGGTCCTCGACGCGGACGTCGCGGTCAGCGCCACGGGGCTTGCGGGGCCGGGCGTCGGCACCGAAAAAACGCCCGTCGGCACTGTTTTTATCGCGGCATCGGGACCGAAAGGAACCGTGGCGGAAAAGCACAGCTTCACAGGTACACGTGAACAGGTCAAATTTCGTGCATCGCAGGCAGTTCTTGTACTCCTGCGTAGATATATACGGACATAATATCCTTCCCCTCCGGGGAAGGTGGCGCGCGGTTTGCGACGGATGAGGGCTTTCGGCATGATTGAAGACCTCACCCTGCTGTAGCGGCCCCTGTCCGGGGAGTTGGAACCCGCGCGAAGTGTCCCGAGGGGAGAGCTTGTATTGAAAAGGAGGACTATTTTAATGGATTGGAAAAAAATGATGAAAATGACTTTTGCGGCGGTGGCAGCGGCGTTTTCGCTGGCCATGCCGCAGGCGTTCGCGGCGGAAGAGCCGGCGATTGTTCCGGAGGCTCCCTCCGAAGGCGAGCAGCAGCAGATGACAGAGGAAGAAATGTTGCAGGCCTATATCGACAGCGGCTACAAATACACGAGCCAGCGATACGGTTATTCCATCGTTTGTCCGAAGAAACCGTCGGTTGTCCCCGCCAGTATGCTGCTTGACGAGCACGAGAAGGGGGACGTGCTGATCTTCAAGAGCACGGGTACGGGCGAAAATACAGTGATCAATTACGCTTGGGTGATTCGTCCCGACGCGTTTGACGAATCCGTGATTCCGAAGGATATCACGAAGCAGCCGGAGGCAAACCAAAAAGAATATCTTGACAAATTCATGAAAAGCTCGCCTTATGAGTTCATTCGCCTGACCGAGGTGGACGGGCGCGCCGGCGTTTACGCGGTCACGGCCAAGGAGATCGAGGTTGACACGAACGGCGACGGTAAATTTGATGAGGTCATGCGGGCGGAATCGCAAATGGTTCAAACCTTTTTTCGCGGCGCGTACGGCGGACGCTTCGGTGTCAGCCTGATGGAAAATCCGGAGCTGACGAGGGACGGGATCGCTCTTTACCAGTTCGGCGTTTTGAGCTTCCAGGAATGGCCGACCAAGATGCAGAACGGACAGAATGTGGACAAGAAGGATAAGAAAGACAAGTGATACTGCTCTTAAAATTTTGGTTTGGGATCAGTATGAATCCGACAATAAAAATGAACCCGATGCATGCATCGGGTTCATTTTTATTGTTATGCTTCCGCCTCTACCGGGTCGCCGACGAGGAACAGGTAGGCCAGCACTATGAGGCCGAGGGCGATTCGGTACCAGCCGAAAGCTTTGAAGTCGTTTTTCTTGATGTAGCGCAGGAGCAGTTTGATTGAGATTACCGAGACGATGAAGGCTGTCGCCATGCCGACAGAGAGAATCAGGATTTCGCCGCCGGTGTAGTGCCAGCCGAATTTCACCAGCTTCAGTAAACTTGCGCCGAACATGACCGGAATCGCCAGGAAGAAGGTGAATTCCGTCGCGACGAAGCGGGAGGTGCCGAACAGGATGCCTCCGAGAATGGTTGCGCCGGAGCGCGAGGTGCCGGGCACGAGGGACAACACCTGGAAACAGCCGATGATGAACGCCGTCTTGTAATCGAGCTGCGCGAGAGTTTTGATGCGGGGCGTACGCTTTGCGTTGGTGTTCTCGACGACGATGAACAGAATACCATAGATGATCAGCGTGGATGCGACCACCAGCGCTGTCATGAAATGCTGCTCCATGTATTTATTGAAGGCGAGGCCGATGACGCCCGCGGGCACGCAGGAGACGACGACTTTTTTCCAGAGTTCGACGGTTTCCCGTTTTTCCGCCCGTGTTTTCCATGAGGAAAAGGGATTGAGACGGTCGAAGTTCAGCACGACGACGGACAAGATTGCGCCGAGCTGGATTACGACGAGAAACATATCCATAAATGCTTTCGACACATCCAGCTGGATGAATTCGTCCACGAGGATCATATGGCCGGTGCTGCTGATGGGCAGCCATTCGGTGACGCCCTCGACGACGCCGATGATGATCGCTTTGATAAGTTCCGCAAAATTCAAGTCCATGTAAACTTATTCCCCCAAAATAAAATGTCGTTTCATTATAAATGTTCTTTCGTAAAGATTCAATACAAGACAGGATTTTTCCGTTGCAGTTTTTGCATCAAACATATAAAATAATACTATTATGGAAAGGGCGTGGAAGTATGGCATTGGCTTTTACGAAATGGCAGGGGTGCGGCAATGATTTC
>CAMVJN010000208.1 GCA_947167825.1 uncultured Selenomonadales bacterium
GGTTTCCGAGAACTGCCCGATGTCCGTCGAGCGATCGGCGAGCTGCTGGATGGTCTCCGCGGAGGACGCCACGGAGTTCGCGATCTCTTCCATCTGGCGCGCGGCTCCGGCGATGGAGTTCCCGCCCTCCTGGGCGATGGTCGCGACACGGTTCGCCGCCGTCGAGGACTGGTCCGCCAATTGCTCGAAGTTCGACATATCTTCTGACATGCTTTGGATATCCTTCAGGGAAACGTTGATGTCGCTGCCCTGCTTGCTGGTATTGGCCGCCACGTTGCCGATGGAGTCGGCCACCTGCTGGGTCGCTTCCGCGGACTGATCCGCATTGCTCGTCAACTGCTGGGAAAAGGACGCCACGTTGTCCGAGGTCGTCGTGATATTGGTGATCAGGCCGCGCAAATGCTTGACCGTGTCGGCGAAGGCCATCGTCAGCGATCCGAACTCGTCGCCGGTCTTCGCGGTCACGTCCACCTTCAGGTTGCCCTGCGCGATCTCGTGGGCAATATTCATCAGATAGCCGATGGAGGTGTTGATGGAACGTCCGAGATAGAACGCCATGAACGCGGAAAGCAGGATCACGAAGCCCACCGCGAAGATCAGCATCATGCGCGTCCGTTCGTAGGCGGCGGCCGCCGCTTTCGTTTCCTCGTTGATGAAGTCCTTGCGGGCGTCGATGACCTTGACGAGAGAATCGTTGAGCTTCTCGAATTTTTCCGCCGAGGCGTCCAGCACAGCCACCGCTTCTCTGCTCTTGCGGTTGTCGGCGAGGTCGGCGATCTTTTTCAGCTGCTCCCGATAGGATTTCCACTGCTCCCGTAATGATTTCAGGTTCGCATCCGACCGGCCTTCCATGTTCTTTTCCATGGCGTCGAAGGTGATGTCGATCTGATCGCCGAGCTTGGCGGCCTTCTTTTCCGAATAGGCCCGGCTCTTCAGTGTCGGCGCGGTGACGATGGCGTATTCCAGCGCCCTGTACTCGGTCATGGCCGCGCCGTTGTCGCTGGCCGCGAGGACGCTGTGCAAATGCGTCGTCGCGATACGCATGGCGCCGTCGTTGATGTTTTTCAGCGAAAGCACCGCATAGACACTGGCGCCGAAGAACACCAGAATCAGCAAGGTGAACACGACGCCGAGTTTTTTTCGGATTGTCAAATTGTCCATAAGAGAAATCGCCTCCGGGGAATAATGTAGGGCGGCGGCATATCACCAAGCCTGCGCGCCGCCCAAAGAACGCCTCTGAAAAGCAAAGCGGATTACAGTCATAGTTTACCATAAAAACAATATTAGCCGCAATTATAATTTTCTATTCTTAAATGTTTGTTCTCTATGAAATTCTCCGCAGCAATCCTTTTTGTTTCCTTATTTTGTCCTTGCAATCTCCCGCTCCTCTTCCGGAACCATGCTGCCACCTGTGGCCCAGACGATATGGCTGGCCGCGCCAAGCCGCTCCCCGGTCAGTCCGTTGCTTGCAAGGAAGCCGGACGCCTGCCTCAGTTTCACGGCGCCGTGGAAAGCGGCGCAGGCCGACGGCTCGATGAAGATGTGCTCGCTGTCCAGCAGCCCCCGCAAATAGGCGTACAGTTTCTCGTCGCTTACGGTGACGACGCCGGATACCAGCTTTTCCACTGTTTTTCCGACGAATTTCGACGGACGCCCCACGGCGAGGCCGTCGGCTTCCGTCCTGCCTGTCAGACCCACATCCTGAACGCAGATTTCATTGTGCAGTCCGGTGGCCATGCCGAGAAGCATGCAGGGAGCCTGCGTCGGCTCCACGAAGAAGCAGAAGACATGGTCGCCGAATTCGTGCTTCAGGCCGAAAGCAATGCCGCCCGGCGCGCCGCCCACGCCGCAGGGAAGATACGCGAACAGCGGATGGGACGCGTCCACGGCGATTCCTTTTTCCTCCAACTGCTTCTTGAGCCTCCGCGCCGCGACGGCATAGCCGAGGAAAAGCGCCGCAGAGTTCTCGTCGTCCACGAAATAGCTGAACGGATCTTCCGCCGCCAGCTTCCTGCCCTCCTGCACCGCGAGGCTGTAATCCGAATCGTATTCCACAACCGTGACGCCCCTCTCGCGGAGGAGCGCCTTCTTCCACGCCTTCGCGTCCGAAGACATGTGAACGGTCGTCCGATAGCCGACGGCGGCGCCCATGATGCCGATGCTGAGTCCCAGGTTGCCGGTGGAGCCCACATGGATCGCGTATTTCCCGAAAAACTCGCGGGACGCATCGGAATCGAACACGGTGTAATCCCCGTGGAGCAAGCCGTTCTCCAGCGCCAAGTCTTCCGTGTGCTTCAGCACTTCATAGATGCCGCCCCGCGCCTTGACGGAGCCCGAAACGGCCAGATGGCTGTCCTGCTTCAGCAGGAGCCGCCCCGTGATATCGGCGCCGTAAGAATCATTGAGCAAGCTCTTCATTTCGCCGATCTCGGTCAAAGGGGATTCAATGATCCCATGCAGCGGCGCGGTCTCCGGAAATTTCTTGGCGATGAAAGGAGCAAAACGGGCAAGTCGCGCCTCCGCGTCGTCAATGTCCGACGCCGTCAACGGCAGCGTGTCCTTGACTTCGTCAAACGGACGCACGCCGGGATTTTCCCAGACAACTTCCTCCGCCGCACGAACCCGCGCCACAACAGGCGCTTTTTTTATGATTTCTTCTACATTCATAACACGCTTCCCCCTCATTTTTATTTTACGCATTCACG
>CAMVJN010000209.1 GCA_947167825.1 uncultured Selenomonadales bacterium
TCCAGTATGGCGTCCGTGTTCTTTTCGTCGGGGCCGTCGTCAAAGGTGAGATAGGCCGTCTTCTGTTTCTCGTAGGGAGCGATTGCGGGCAGGGCGACGGGCAGTCCCTTGGCTCGCCGTTCCCCCAACGTATAGCGGTCATACACGGGCAGGGAGGGATTGTTCAGCGCAAGATTGCCGAAATCGTCCGACGCCGTGATGCAAGCGGAGTCGGAGACATTTTCCGCCTTCGGCGCGGAGGGTTTCGCTTCCGGCGCGGAGGCGTTTTCTGCTTTCGGCGCGGCGGGTTTCGCTTCCGATACGGCGGTATTCTGTTTCGGAGCGGGCGGGACGCTGCTGCTCGCTTGGGAACCGCAGCCGCCTATGAGGAGCCACAAGCAAGCGAGGGAGAAGCAGATTGTTTTTTTGCCGAAATGGCGAACGGTCATAAAAAAGACTCCTTTAGTGAATCGCCGATTAAGTCCGTTCGTGCATCTGCTGAGGGATTTGACCGGCGTTTCCGTTTTTTTGATATCCTTGTTTATTTTATACGGAACCACGCATTTTGCAAGGGGAAAACTATCCTGCAAACAACCGAGGGCAATACAGCAAAAGCTTTTTTATTGCATTTCCTTTATTTTGTGGTTGTTTTTTGCTATACTTCAATATATAGTTTTATTTGGATTTTGGATTTGGAGGGAAAACCAGTGAAAGCCGGTATTATCAGCCTTGGCTGTGCGAAGAACCTTGTCGATACCGAGGTGATGCTGGGGCTGCTGCGGGAAAGCGGCGTCGAGCTGACGAAAAAACCGCGCGAGGCGGATATCCTGATTGTCAATACCTGCGCCTTTATCGAGACGGCGAAAAAGGAATCCATCACGACGGTGCTGAATATGGCTGAATACAAGACAATGGGGAAATGCCGCGCATTGATCGTCGCCGGCTGCCTCGGCCAGCGGTACGGGCAGACGCTTCTCGACGAGATGCCGGAGGCCGACGCCATTATCGGAACCGGCGCATGGCACCGGATTATGGAGGCGGTGCAGGAAACCTTGAAAGGAAAACGAGTCATCCTTGTCGGTGAAAACGAGACGATTTATGATGCGAAAACGCCGCGCATTCTGACAACGCCCGGCTATACTGCTTACCTGAAAATCGCCGAGGGGTGCGACAATCGCTGTTCGTTTTGCGCGATTCCGATGATCCGCGGGCGTTACCGCAGCCGCAGGGTGGAGGATATTGTCGAGGAAGCGAAGCGGCTTGCGGCGGGCGGCGTCAAGGAGCTGAACCTGATTGCGCAGGATACGACGGCTTATGGACGTGATCTTTATGGTGAACCGTCGCTGACGCGGCTTTTGCGGGAGCTGGTGAAAATCGAGGACGTCCGCTGGATCCGAACGCTGTATTCGTATCCGCGTTTTTTCACAGATGAATTGATAGACTTGATCGCGTCGGAGGAGAAGATGGTCAAATATGTCGACCTTCCGCTCCAGCATGCCGACGATGAATTGCTCCGTAAGATGCGCCGCGCCGATACGAGGGCGTCGATGGAGGCGTTGCTCCGAAAGATTCGCGACAGGATTCCCGGCGTCGCGGTTCGTTCCACGTTCATCGTCGGGTTTCCGGGGGAGACCGACGAGCAGTTCTCGGCGCTCTATTCGTTTTTGGAGGAGCAGCGCTTCGACAAGGCCGGGGTTTTTACTTACTCAGCGGAAGAGGGCACAGCGGCTGCGGAGCTGCCGGGGAAAATTTCCGAAGATGTCATGCAGGAGCGGTATCACGAGCTGATGAGCCTGCAATGCAAGATTTCGGAGGAAATCAACCAATCGTTGGAAGACAAGGAACTGGACGTGTTGATCGAGGGCAGCGACGAGGAACAGGAAAACGTGGCTTACGGGCGTTCCTATCGGGAAGCACCGGAAGTGGACGGTCAGGTTTTCGTTGAGGGACTGGAAAAGGCGCAGCCGGGAGAAATCGTGAGGGCGCGCGTGGCGCAGGGATTCACCTACGACATCGTATGCGAACCGGCAGGTTAAAATATCCTTAAAAACACCGACGCTTCACGAGTTTTTCAGAGAGAAGGAAGAATATGATTGCGGAGCTTGTGACTACAGGGAGCGAGCTGCTCCTCGGGCAGATCGTCAACATGAACGCCGCGTATATGGCGCGGGAACTGAACCGGATGGGCGTAGACGTATGCTTCCAGACGACGGTGGGAGACAACCGCGCCCGTATGAAGGAAGTCCTAGCCCACGCATTGACGCGCGCCGATATTGTAATCACTTCCGGAGGGCTTGGTCCGACACGGGGCGACATCACGAAGGAAGTCTCGGCGGAGGTCATGGGGCTGACGATGGCGCAAAACGAGGAATGCGTGGCGCGGCTCAAAGCGCATTTTGCCCGTCTCGGGCGTGAAATGACCGAAAACAATCTGCGGCAGGCCATGATTCCCGAAGGTGCGCATATTTTCGTCAACCACGCGGGCACCGCGCCGGGGATTGCGATGGAAAAGGACGGCAAGCTGCTCGTGAATCTGCCCGGCCCGCCTTCGGAAATGAAGGACATGTTCCGGCGGAGCCTTGCGCCGTATTTGGTGGAAAAATACGGCATTTCCTCGATCATTTTTTCGAGGGTGCTGCACACGAACGGAATCGGCGAGTCCATGCTGGAAACGAAAATCGACGACCTGATCCTCGCGCAGAAAAATCC
>CAMVJN010000210.1 GCA_947167825.1 uncultured Selenomonadales bacterium
CGCTCCCGACGTCGCCGAGGAAACTCCCGGGCGCGCAGTATGCCGACACCATCAGTTCCAGCCGTCCGTGAACGATACATTCCAAGGGAAGCACGCTCTTTTGCGTCAGCGCCTCGATCTGCGAGAAGTTCAGCTCCGGCGAAAGCGTCGCCCGTGAGAAACCGAGGTCGGCAAGCTCCCGGATCGCCAAGGCATTATAGGCGAGCAGGGAAAAATCACTGACCACGGGAAGCTCGGTGTATTCGCGCACACTGCGAAGCGCGCCGAGGTGATGGACATAAACGTCGTCGGCAGGCGCGTCCGAAAGCGTCCGCAGAAGCGGCGCCAGCGACGGCAGGAAACGCTCCCGCAAAATGCGCGGCGTCGCAAGCGAAACGCAACGCCCCTCCGCCCGCGTGAACTCCCAAACTTCCCTGTATTCCTCCGGTGTCACAAAATGATGGTCGTATGTGTCGCCGCCGTAAAGCACGCCGTCCGCCCCGGCCTCGACCGCCGCCCTCGCCTTTTCCGGCGTGTCGGCATGGACGATCAGCTTCGGCAGGGAATCCTTTTTCTTTCGATAGACGTTTTTCTCCGCTTTTTCCTTCGACACGGAAAATCTTGCCGCCGTCTCCGCCCTGCGCTCGGAGAAACGGGAAAGCCGCGCGTCGTCGAGCCGTGAAAGCGCCTCCCGACGCGTCTCGTTCATCACGCTCATCGGAACCATCACGCCGTCTCCGATATCCGCTTCGAGAACATCCAGCGCATAGGCCGTCGCCCCCATGCGCTCCATCTGCTTTTCGAGCGTCACCTTCGTCAGCGGTCTTTTCTCCGCCCTCGGGCAAATATACTCGGACCTCGCCTCCGCCTGCGCGCCGTCCGCAAACGCCGTCACGAAAAAAGGCTCGCCCACTGCCGCCTTCACCGCCAGCCGCACGGGAATCCTGCGTTTACCCGCGCCCGTATAAGACTCCCGCGCCTCCTCCGAAAGCGCCGAATCGTAGACGCAAAAAATCCGGTCATGCGGGTGCGCCGCCCGCGAAAGCGGAAACGTCACCTCGTCCCCCGCAAAGCCCCGCTCGATTTCCCTTCCTTTTGCGTCGCGCAATTCGGAAACCGTCTCGGTCACGCGCCCGCCGGTCTTGACCCATACGTCCGCCTGATCGCCGACGGCCAGCGACTCCGTCAGCTTCACGCGCACGCGCTTTTCCTCTACGTCGTAAGAAACGACGCGCCCGACGAGCAGGCCGCGATTGTTCGGCCTGCGGTCGCTCATCATTTCCTTGCCGGGATTTTTCAAAAGATACGCCGTCGTGAAATCGCGGTTGAAAATCTGCGCAAGCCGCCGATTTTCTTCCCGCGCCGCCGCCTCGTCCGTTTTGTCCGAAAGCACGCGGTCGATCGCGCCCCGATAGGCCGCCGTCGCCACAGCCACATACTCGGGGCGCTTCATACGCCCTTCCAGCTTCAGCGACGCGACGCCCGCCCCGATCAGCTCTGGCAGCAGATCGATCGTTTTCAGATCGCGCGGCGACAGCAGATATTTTCCCGCCGCGCCGTTCGTGACTTCCTGTCCGTTCTCGTCCACCAATTCGTAAGTCAGGCGGCAAGGCTGCGCGCACCGTCCCCGGTTGCCCGAGCGTCCGCCGATCATACTGCTCATCAGGCATTGGCCCGAATAGCAGACGCAAAGCGCGCCGTGGGCGAAAACCTCGATTTCAACATTGCTTTCCGCGCAAATTTCGCGAATCTCCGCCAACGACATTTCCCGCGACAATACCACGCGGGAAAATCCTAAATCCTCCAACGCCTGAACGCCCGCCAGATTATGGACGGTCATCTGCGTGCTCGCATGAAGCGGCAGCCCCGGCGCGACCTCCCGCGCCAGCCGCGCAACGCCGAGGTCCTGCACCAGGACAGCGTCCGCCCCCGCGTCCTCCAAGAAGCGCAGATAATCGGCAAGACCGGAAAGCTCCGTATCGTCCACAGCGGTATTCACCGTAATATGCACCGCGACGCCGCGAAGATGCGCGTACCGGATTGCCTCCCGCAAGCCCGCCTCGTCGAAATTCTCCGCGTAGGCCCGCGCGCCGAACCGGTTCCCCGCCAGATATACCGCGTCCGCCCCGTTCTCCACGGCAGCCGCCAAAGCCTCCCGGCTCCCCGCCGGCGCCAAAAGCTCAACCATGATTTTTCTCCCTGTCACGAGAATATTGCACACAAAACACTACGAAACTGCATTTCCGAACATTATACCATGTTTTGCGTTTTTCCGCATGGAAAAGGCGAAAGAAGAGCGTTGATGCGAACACATGGAAATATTCGGCACAGATTCTATTACGAAAAACCGGTTACAGTGACATGTTTTTCGGAAAATAATTTCTCACAACGAATAGAATAAAAGCCCCCGCCTTCCAGTTGTTTGAAAAGCAGGAGCTTTCTGTATCAAACGAGACGTCCTTGGGCAGCTCCGCCCCGCAGTTCATACAGTACATGTGGGTGCCTCCGATAAATATCCCTATGCCGCTTCAATCGCGTTGGCGTTGATTTTCGCGATTGCCTTTCGGATTCCCGCCCAAACGGTAGCATCCGTAAAGATTTCCCCGACGCTGCCTTGATCGGTAAACGGCGGCCCCGTAAGCACCGACAAATCCTTCATCATGCCGTTGCGGACGATATACTCCACAATCTGAT
>CAMVJN010000211.1 GCA_947167825.1 uncultured Selenomonadales bacterium
CCGCAAGGGCTGTGGATTTTAGCCCCCTCCGCCCCCAATCGGGGCGCGGCTTGGATAAATCAGGCGTTGTGCCCACGCCGATGCATCTTTTCATGGCATGATGCGCAAAGGCTCATCAGATTTTCCGCGTCGTTTGTCCCGCCGTCCGTGATTGGTTTCACATGATGCACCATCACGGCCTTGACGAGCCGCCCGGCCTCCGCGCATTTTTCGCAGAGCGGATGCGCCGCAAGGTATCTATCACGAATCCGCTGCCACGCCCGACCGTACCGCTCATGGGTATCGTACCCACGCGCGAACCGCTCGTAATGCTGCCGTGCGACGCGCCCGTGCTCCTCGCAGTAGTCCCCGTCCGTCAGCTTCGGGCAGCCGGGATATTTGCACGGCTTCTTTGCTTTCCTCGGCATCACGCTGCCTCCTCCAATGAAAAAGCCCCGCGTGTTCATGCGCGGGGCCTTCCTGTCTTGTCTGCCGAGAATACTATACCACAAACGGCGAACGGGCGTCTTGGGACAAAACAGGACATTTGGGGCGACTTTTAAATAATTATCGGATTTTTGGGTAGGGACACATGAAGCATCGCCTCCTCGTGCCAGCGCCGTATTGTACGCGCGTTCGCGTTGAGCTCGCGCCCGATTCGCTCCCAGGTCTGGTTGTGGATGTACCGGCTGCGGAGAACCATCTGCTCGTCCGTGTCGGGTACCGCCGCGATGACATCCCGTATCTGCTCCTTGAGCCCCACGTAGGCATCGATTTCCGCGTTTATTTTCTCTTCCAACAGGAGTATCTTCTCCACGCACTTCGCGAAAGGCGCGTCTGACGGAAGGCTTGTCTGCACCCTGTCCCCCGCGACGGGAGCTGAGATGCTGACGGCCATCGCCCGGAGCCGCGACACCTCCTCGATGTCACTTTGGATTTTTTGATCGAGCCGATACGCCTGCCGGAAATACTCTTCGTTAGTCATTGTGTAGCCTCCTTCTCCAATTGTTCCAAGAGAATGTTTCCGTCCAGCCGCGTGAGTCTCCCGAACCACTTAGACCGGAAGAACCTCACGCATTCCCGCTTTATCTGCCACGCCCAGGCGTTATCCGGCTTCCTTTTCAGCGTTTTCGCCGCGCTCCGCCAGTCCTTCACCGCCAGAAGGATGATGGCGTTCGCCAGGTCCTCATATGGTTCCATTGTTTTCGCCCCCTAATTCCGCCTTGACCGCCTCGATCAGCGCAGCCTGCGTCTTGTCTTTCTTCGCCAGTGTAGCGAGAACCCTCTCGTCGATAGTGTCTTTGGCGATTATGTGCTGGATCACCACGGTGCTTTTCTGCCCCTGCCGCCAAAGCCGCGCGTTTGTCTGCTGATAGAGTTCGAGACTCCACGTCAATCCGAACCACACCAGCGCCGATCCGCCCTCCTGAAGGTTCAGCCCGTGCCCCGCCGAGGCCGGATGAATCAAAGCCACGGGGATTTTTCCGGCATTCCAGTCCGCGATGTCCGCGCTCGTCTTGATATCTCTTGCGTCGAAACGCGCCATGATGCGCTCCCGATCGTGCTTGTACCAGTAAGCCACAAGCAACGGTTTCCCGTTCGCCGCCTCGATGATATCTTCCAGAGCGTCCAACTTTCGGGAGTGTAGCGCTGTAGAGTTCCCGTCCTCATCATAGACAGCGCCGTTGGCCATCTGCAGGAGCTTATTAGAGAGCGCCGCCGCGCTCACGGCGTCGATTTCCGAGCCGCCAAGCTCCAAGACCATCTCCGATTTCATTCGCTCATACCGCGCCCGCTCCTTTTCGGAAAGGGCAACGACAACCTCGCTTTCGATGCGCTCCGGCATTTGAAGGAAATCCCGCGCCCGCATAGAGATGGTGATATCCGCGATCCGTCGATATATCTCTTCCTCCGCCCCGGCTCTCGGAGTGTAGCTGAATATGATCTGCTGGTTCCTCTTGTCCGGGACAAAGAATGCCTCGCGATACTGCCCGATGAACCGCCCCAGCCGCTTTCCCATGTCCAACAGGCGGAACTCCGCCCAGAGGTCCATCAGCCCGTTGCTCGACGGCGTCCCCGTCAGCCCGACGATGCGTTTCAGTTTTGGGCGCACCTTCATCAGCGCCCTGAAACGCTTTGTCTGGTGGGACTTGAAGCTCGAAAGCTCGTCGATGACCACCATGTCGTAATCGAAGGGGATGCCGCTTTTATTAACAAGCCAATCCACATTCTCCCTGTTGATGATGTGGATAACCGCCCGTTCCCGCAGAGCAGCCCTCCGCTCCTCCTCCGTCCCGACTGCAACGGAATACGTCAACCCCTTCAGATGCTCCCATTTCCGAAGCTCCGCAGGCCACGTGTCCCTCGCCACGCGGAGGGGGGCGATTACCAGCACCCGACTGACGTCGAATAGGTCGCGTACAAGGGCGTCGATGGCGGTCAGCGTAATGACCGTCTTGCCAAGCCCCATATCTAGACAAACCGCCGCCTCCCCGTGATCCTCTATAAAGTGTGTAGCGTATGTCTGGTAGTTATGTGGCCTGTATCGCATCAAGGACACCCCCGATCTGCTCCGCCCCATCAATGACGACTGCATAGAAGCCAAGCTGCCGAAGCTCTCGCAGCCTTCGTTCCTGTATTGGACGCGTTTTCTTCCCCGGCGCCTTGACCTCGACA
>CAMVJN010000212.1 GCA_947167825.1 uncultured Selenomonadales bacterium
ACAGCGTCATGGGTGTTTGGGAAGTTCTTATGAATCTTTCCCGAATCCTTTCGCTCTTGAATCTTCTGACCGAGGCGATCAAGCGCGAAAAGCCCGACCTTCTCGTCTTGATCGATTATCCCGATTTCAACTGGCGCCTGGCGAAGCGGGCGAAGGCGCTCGGGGTCCGCGTGTTTTCGTATATCCCGCCGTCGGCGTGGGCGTGGCGCAAGGGCCGCGCGAAGGACTGCGCGAAGCTCGCCGACGAGTTCGTCGCGATTTTCCCCTTCGAGCTTCCCGTCTATCAGGCGGCGGGGGCGAATATCTCCTTTGTCGGGAATCCGTTGGTGGATACGGTGCGTCCGTCGATGACGGCGGAGGAGGCGCGCGTTTTTTTTGGTGTGCCCGAGGGCTCCTATCCGATCCTCCTGCTTCCGGGCAGCCGAAAGCAGGAAATCTCGCTGGTGTTTCCCGCGATGCTGGAGGGCGCGTGGCGCATCGCGCAGGAAAAGCCGGAAACGGTCTTTTACCTGCCGGTGGCCCAGGGCATGGATCAGTCCCGCATGGAACACATGGCGGCGGAGGCCGGCGTCAAAATCAATTTCACGCGGGAGCATACCTATGACTTGATGTCGGTCATGCAGTTCGCGCTGGCGACGTCGGGGACCGTGGTCATGGAGGCGGCGCTGATGGGACTGCCCTGCATTGTGCTTTACCGTTTGTCGCCGGTTTCTTATTTTATAGGAAAACTTCTTGTGCATGTGAAATATTTCAGCCTGCCGAATATCCTGCTGGACGAGATGGCGCAGCCGGAGCTTTTGCAGGACGAGGCGAATCCCGCGCGGATTTTCTCGGAGGCGCGCAAATTCTGGGCGGAACCGGGACACAGGGACGCAGTGGGGGCGAAGCTGCAGGAAGCCTGCACGCTTCTCGGAGAACCGGGCTCGTCGGAGCGCGTGGCGCAGCGGATCGTGGCCGCTGCGGGAGGCGGGGCATGAAGGGATATTTTCGACTGCTCGCCTATATCAAGCCGTATAAAAGGCGGCTGCTGGAAGCCATTGTCTGCATTGTCGTCGCAGCGGCCGCGAATCTTTATTTGCCATGGGTCATCAAGGATATGATCGACAAGGTGCTGGCGGCGCGGGATATGGACATGCTGAACCTGATCTGCGTCGGCATCGTCGTGATCTTCTTCATTCGCGGGATTTTTTATTACGGCCAGGGATACCTGGTATCGTATATCGGCCAGCGCGTGATCGTGGACGTGCGGGACGTATTGTTCCGAAAGCTCCAGCGGCTCCCGATCGCGTTTTTCGACCAGCGGCAGACCGGTGAGATCATGAGCTATATCTCCAACGATGTAGCGGCGCTGCAAAGCGCGCTGGTGGAGCGCATGGTCGAGATGATGACGGAGAGCGCGATCTTTGTCGGCTCTCTGGCGATGATGGTGCTGCTGGACTGGAAGCTCAGCATCCTGACGCTGATCACGGTGCCGCTGGTCGGGCTGGCGATGGATATTTTCGGCAAGAAGGTTCGCTCGGCGGGCTCGGTGATCCAGGAGCGGATGTCCGACATCACGGCGCTGATGCAGGAAAGTATTTCCTCGGAACGGGTGGTCAAGTCCTTCGTGCGGGAGGAGTTTGAGATCGATCGTTTCCACGAGCAGAACGAGCTGAATTTTCGCGCGGTGATGAAGGACGCGCAGCTTTCGAGCCTGCTGACGCCGACGGTGGAATTCCTCGCGGCGCTTGCCGTGACGGTCATCATCTGGTTTGGCGGCAAGGAAGTCGTGGACGGCGTGATTACGGCGGGCACGCTGGTGGCGTTCCTGACCTACGCGGTGAATCTCGCGAACCCGGTCAAGCGGCTTTCGCGCATCTACGCGCAGATACAGAAAGCCATGGCGGGGGCAGACCGCGTATTCGCGCTCTTGGACATGGAAGAAACGGTGACGAACGCGCCCGACGCGAAGACGCTTCCGCCCGTGGAAGGGCGCGTCTGCTTTTCGGACGTCAGTTTCTCCTATCGGGAGGATGTGCCGGCGTTGTCGAACTTGACGTTCACGGCGGAGCCGGGGCAGATGATCGCTTTTGTCGGGCCGTCTGGCGCGGGGAAATCCACGGTGGCGAACCTGATCCCGCGTTTCTATGATGTGACCGGCGGCTCGATCACGATTGACGGTCACGACGTCCGGGATGTGACGACAGAGTCGCTGCGTATGCAGATCGGCATCGTGCCGCAGGAAACGGTGCTGTTTTCCGCAACAGTGCGCGAAAATATCCGGTACGGACGGCTGGACGCCGCCGATGAAGAAATCGAGGCGGCGGCGAAGGACGCGGGGGCGCATAATTTCATCATGGCGCTGCCCGAGGGCTACGATACGGAAATCGGCGAGCGGGGCGCGAACCTTTCCGGCGGGCAGCGGCAGCGTATCGCGATTGCCCGGGCAATCCTGAAAGACCCGCGCATCCTGATTCTCGACGAGGCGACCAGCGCTCTCGACACCGAGAGCGAGAAAATCGTGCAGGAGGCGCTCGACCGCCTGATGGTGGGGCGCACGTCCTTCGTCATCGCCCACCGGCTTTCGACGATTATCAACGCCGACAGGATTTATGTGCTGGACGGCGGCAGGATCCGCGAGCAGGGCACCCATGAGGAGCTTCTGGCGGC
>CAMVJN010000213.1 GCA_947167825.1 uncultured Selenomonadales bacterium
TCCGGCTTCAGCTTCAGCATGATCGAGGCCGTGGCCGGTTTCTCGTTTTTCTTGTAAAGGCTGTCCTCCGCAAGCACGATATGAACGCGGGCCCGGTCAATCGCCGCGATCTGCTCAATGGTTCGTGTCAGTTCCCCTTGGAGTGCCTGCAGATAATTGACCTTGTTCTGGAACTCCGTGACGCCCAGCTTGCTGTCGTCGAATATCTCGAAGCCCTTGTGCCCGCGCGGCAGTCCCTGCGTGGCGAGATCAAGCCGCACCGTATGCACGTCCTTGGACGAGACGAGCACTGTGACTCCGCCGTCGGTCTCCTGCACCTCATATGGAACTTTCTGCTCATTCAGCTTTGCAACAACGTCGCCGGCGTCCTTCGTCTCCATATTCGTGAACAGGGGAACGAGGTCTGGCTTCCTTCCATACAGAAAGCTCGCGCCGACAATCGCAGCCACCAGCAGCACCACCGCGCCCAACGCAATGTACCGCTGCTGCTTTGTCGTCTTGTTCCAAAGCTGCAGATACCGTTCTTTCCAGTCTGCCATCTTTTCCATCCCTTCGACTCATGCTGGCCGCAGTCAAGATTTTCAAATCTTCACTGCGGCTGCATGAGGCATCATTTGCGCCACAGGCGCAAATGCAGCCTGCGAAGCAGGCGTATCTCAGTTCAAAATTTGATTGAAAATTTTGGCCTGGGATAAGTATCAATACGAAAAAGCAGCCACTTCTTATACCTGCATCCGCATGAGCTCCTGATAGGCGGAAAGAGCCCGGTTCCTGACCTGCATCGTGAGCTGCAAGGCGATCTCCGCTTTTTGCCCGGCAATGACCACCTGCGAAATGTCATCCACTTCCCCCGCAGCCAGTGCCGCGTTCATGGCGTCCGACTTTTTCTGCAAGTCGTTCGTCTGTTTCAACGCGTCAATCATATACTGGCCAAACGTCTTGACCTCCGGTTCGGGAATCGTCTCCCCGAGATGGCTTGTCGCGCTCATCTTGACCGGCGTCATCTGCAAAGGTTCCATGACCATAACGTCACCTCATATATATAGTAGATAGTTTGAAATCAAGCCCACCGCTTATCGTCCGATTTCCAGCGCTTGGTTCGCCATCGCCTTTGCAGCATTGATGGCGGTCACATTCGCCTCGTAAGCGCGGGAGGCCGTAATCAGGTCGACCATTTCCGCGACGGCGTTGACGTTCGGGCGCTCCACATAGCCCTCGGCGTTGGCGTCGGGATGCCCCGGATCATATACCAGCGGTCCCTGCCGGCGATCCTCTTCGATGCGCACGGCGCGGACGCCGTTCCCGCGATCGCGGTTCTTGCGGTTCTTGTGCAACGCGTGCGCCATAAAAAAACCGAAACCCTTCTGCTCGTCATACTCGCGAGGCTGGAACACGACATAACGGCGGTGATAAGCGCCGCCTTCCGGCGTGCGCGTCGTATTCGCGTTGGCCAGATTGTTTGAAATCACGTCCATGCGAAGACGTTCCGCCGTAAGGGCGGACGCCGACGTATCAATTCCCCCGAACATACTCATACCGAATCACCTCAATGATGGAATAGAAATGCGCTATCAGCTCTCGCCGCCCTGCATGACGGACTTCAGCTTGGAAATATGGCCGCCGAGCGACCGCGCCATCGCATTGTACCAAAGCTGGTTCTTCGCCAGGCTCGCCATTTCCATATCAATATCGACGTTGTTGTTGTCCACGCGCATGACCGTAGTGTCGTCCCGCTCAACGCGCGCCGCGGCCCGCTCGAATTTCTTGAAAGGCAAATGCCTGTCATGGGTACGAACCATCTGCAGCTTGCCCTTGTCGTCGTCCCCGTACAGCTCCTTCGCAAGAAGCTCCTCAAAAACGACCTCGCTTCGCTTGAAATTCGGCGTATTAACGTTCGCGAGATTGTCCGAGATGACCTCGTGCCGCAGGTTCGCGGCAGAAAGGCCGCGCTCCATATAGTCGAACGTCGGCGCCCGCATAATCTGGTCGAGCATAAAAACTCCTCCCGTAAGGAACTAAGGAAAAAGCACGCAAAATCCGCCCCGAGAGGCCTCTTGGCTGAACCAAGAAGAAAATCGGCGCGAAAGCATACTCCCCCATTAAGGTTAGCTTTTCTTATTTTACCATTTTTTTGGGCAGATAATACCCCTCTGACCAAAATTTTGGGTCATTTTTTATAAAAATAGTCTTTTTTTCCCAAATCCGTCAACAAATAGTCCTTTTGTTTACCGCTTCAATTTCGCGATCTCGTCAATCAGGTGCTTGTTCAGCACCTTGATATAGGTGCCCTTCATGCCCAAAGAACGGGACTCGATAATATTTGCCGACTCAAATTTCCGCAGCGCATTGACAATGACGGAGCGCGTGATCTTGTTTTCGTCGGCGACCTTCGAGGCAATCAAAAGTCCCTCCGTGCCTTCCAGCTTCGAAATGATGGCGTCGGCCGCTTTGAGCTCCGAGAAGGACAATGTAGCCAGCGCAATTTGGACTGTCGCCTGCTCCCGCGCATCAGCCTCGATTTTCGTCGTGCGCTCGCGCAGCATTTCCATGCCGACAACGGCCGCGCCGTACTCCGCAAGGATCAGGTCGTCGTCCGTGAATTCCTCGTCGTATTTCGCCAGAATCAGGGTGCCGATCCGCTC
>CAMVJN010000214.1 GCA_947167825.1 uncultured Selenomonadales bacterium
CTTGAAATCAGCAATCTCCAGATCTCTGTTACGCTGGGCTCTATGATGCTGTTCGCGGTAGCTCTTCTGTGGCGGCTTTGGAAAATATCCAGAACGAAGCTGGAAGCGGAAATAAAAAACAGCAGAGCTTTCGAGTCTATGGCTAATACGGATTCCATGACGGGTGTCAGGAACAAGCACGCCTATTCCGAACATGAAGCGGCCCTCAACCGGAAAATCATGGGAAATGAGCTTGAGAAACTGGCTGTTGTGGTGTGCGACATCAATGGCCTCAAGGTGGTCAATGATACGAAGGGGCATGCCGCCGGAGACAAGCTGATCAAAGACGCCAGCGCCCTGCTTTGCGAGTATTTCGTTCATGGTGCCGTTTACAGGATTGGCGGGGACGAGTTTGTCGTCCTGCTTCAGGGGAAAGGCTATGACACGCGGGAAGAAACCATGCGCGCCTTAAATAAAAAGATAGAAGATAACATTGCGATAGACGATGTTGTTATCTCGATGGGGTATTCCGTTTTACAGCCGGAGGATGGGCTGCTGCATGACGTTTTTGAAAGAGCGGATCAGATGATGTATGAACGCAAACAAGAATTGAAGAAGATGGGGGCAAAAACAAGAGATGCATAGCATAAAAACGGCAAGGACAACGTTCCCTGCCGTTTTTTATGTTGTTGTCTTGCCCTTTACAGCAAAAATGACGAAAAGGCTTGATTGCCAAATTTCATGCCGAGGGGCGTCAGCCGGAAATGTGTTGGCGTTTCCTCCAAGTATTTTTTTGCCTTGAGGTTGTCAATAGATTTTTTGTAGAGACTTTCCATCTCTTGCTCGAATGTCTTGGCAAATTTTTCGCGGTCGATGCCTGTCGCTGTGCGGAGCGCGAGAAAACAAAATTCTTCGATGTGTTTTTCCCTCGTGACGGTTTCCTCGGTATGCGTCGGGGATTCGCCGTTTTTTATGGCGCGGATATACGCGCCGATGTCCCGCGTGTTCGCGGTGCGCCGCCCGTCGTGGTAGGAGTGCGCCGCCGCGCCGAAGCCGAAATAGGGGAGGTCTTGCCAGTAGCCGAGGTTGTGGCGGCAGGTGAAATCATGCCGTGCATAGTTCGAGATTTCATATCGGCGGAAGCCGAATTTCGGCAGGGTCTCCGCGAGATAATCATACATTTCTTCTTCTGCTTCATCGGAAGGCAAGTTTAGCGTGCCGTTTTCCTGTTCCCGCGCGAAGGGCGTGCCGTTCTCCACGGTCAGCCCGTAAACGGAAATGTGGTTGACGGCGAGATCCATCGACGAGCCGACGCTCCATTGCAAATCGTCCATCGTTTGCCCCGGCAGGCCATACATCAAATCGACGCTGACATTGACAATCAGCGCGGCCCGCGCCCAGCGCACCGCGTCGCGAATGTCCTGCGCTGTGTGGATGCGCCCGATGCGTTTCAAAATTGCGTCGTTAAATTCCTGCGCGCCGATACTGACGCGATTCACGCCAAGGGCGGAGAGCATGGTCATGGTTTCCAGCGTGACCGTGCCGGGATTCGCCTCTACGGTAAATTCCAAGTCCTCCGCCGTCGGGAGAACCGCCCGTGCCGTTTGGATCACGCGGGCGAGCAGCGGCACGGGGAGCGCTGTGGGGGTGCCGCCGCCGATGTAAATGGTCGCCGCGTTTCCCTGCGACGCGAGTTGTTCGCCCTTCGCCGCCAGTTCCGCGCAAAGCGCCTCCGTATACGACTCCATGTCCGCCTCGTGTCCGGCGACAGAAGGAAAGTCGCAGTAGCCGCATTTTTTGCGGCAGAACGGGATATGAATGTAAACGCCGTAGTCCATCTCAGTGAATTTTCAAGACCGCCATGAAAGCCTCTTGCGGCACTTCGACGCTGCCCACGGCCTTCATGCGTTTCTTGCCTTCCTTTTGTTTTTCCAGCAGCTTGCGTTTCCGCGTGATGTCGCCGCCGTAGCACTTTGCCAGCACGTCCTTCCGATAAGCGCGGACATTCTCGCGGGCGACGATTTTCGAGCCGACAGCGGCTTGAATCGGAATCTCAAACATCTGCTTGGGAATCAGTTCCCGAAGTTTCTGCGCGAGTTGCCGTCCCCGATGGGCGGCTTGGTCGGAAAATACAATCGTGGACAGTGCGTCCACCGGCTCGCCGTTCAGCAGAATGTCGAGCTTCACCAATTTCGACGGCTGATAGTCGGCCAGCTCGTAATCCAGCGACGCGTAGCCCCGCGTGGTCGATTTCAGTTGGTCGAAATAGTCATAGATAATCTCGCTCAATGGGATATGGTAAATCAGCATGACGCGGTTCGTGTCGAGATAATCCATGCTCTTGTACTCGCCCCGCTTGTCTTGCGACACCTGCATGACCGCGCCCACATAATCGTTGGGAACAATGACGGTCGCTTTGACGAAGGGTTCCTCGATGAAGTCGATATTTTGCGGCGGCGGCAGTTTCGCCGGATTGTCCACGGCGATCATTTCTCCCGCCGTCGTATGCACATGGTAAATGACGCTGGGGGCGGTGGTAATCAGTTCCAAATGGTATTCGCGCTCCAGCCGTTCCTGAATCACGTCCATGTGCAGCAGCCCAAGAAAACCGCAGCGGTAGCCGAATCCAAGCGCAACGGAGGTCTCCGGCTCAAAGACGAGAG
>CAMVJN010000215.1 GCA_947167825.1 uncultured Selenomonadales bacterium
AAGTTTTCTTCCGACGAGGCGGAGCAGCCGTCGCCGTGGAAGCGTCAGCCCATCATCGCGGGCAACTGGAAGATGAACAAGACGAATACCGAGGCCGAGGCGCTTCTGAAAGAGTTGCTGCCGTTGGTGGAGGACGTGAAAGATCGTGCGGTCGTGCTTTGCCCTCCGGCCACGGCGCTGACATTGGCGGTCAAGAAAATTGGAACGGATGCCGCGAATATCGGCGTGGGTGCGCAAAATGTCCATTGGGAAGAAAGCGGCGCTTATACGGGCGAGCTTTCCGCCGCCATGCTGAAGGATGTCGGCGTTAAATATGTGATTGTCGGCCACTCCGAGCGGCGCGAGTATTTCGGCGACACGGACGAGACGGTCAACAAGCGCGCCAAGGCGGCAGTTGCGGCAGGGCTGGTTCCGATTATCTGCGTCGGCGAGTCGCTGGAAACGCGCGAGGCAAACGCTTACAAAGACTTTGTGGCGGCGCAGGTCAAGAAAGCCTTCGAGGGGATGGGAGCGCTTTCCGCCGCAAAATGCGTCATCGCCTACGAGCCGATTTGGGCCATCGGCACGGGCAAGACCGCGACCTTCGAGCAGGCGCAAGAGGTCTGCGAGATGATCCGCGCGACGATTACGGGGCTGTATGATGCCGAAGTAGCTGACACCGTTCGTATCCTGTACGGCGGCAGCGTCAAGCCCGACACCATCGACGGCCTGATGGAAAAGCCGGACGTGGACGGTGCGCTGGTGGGCGGCGCGTCGCTGAAGGCACAGGATTTCAGCAAGATTGTCAAGTTCGGAAAGAACAAGCCAAAAGCTGCGAAAGTTGAGGAAAAAGAAATCAGCAAAACGGATTGATAGCGAAGCAAAAGGGGGCGGAGAGACGGGATCGGACTCCGCTCCTTATTTATCGGAGGTAATTATGGCAAAACTAAAAAATGCGCCCGTGATGCTGGTCATCATGGACGGTTGGGGCAACGGCGACGCAAACGCGAAGGACAACGCCGTGGCGGTCGGCAAAACGCCTGTGATGGATGGACTGATGAAGTCCTGCCCGGTGACGGAGCTGCTTTGCTCCGGCGAGGCGGTGGGGCTCCCTGACGGACAGATGGGAAACTCCGAGGTCGGCCACACGAATATCGGCGCGGGGCGTGTCGTCTATCAGGAACTCACGCGCATTACCCGCGCGATTCGGGACGGTTCGTTTTTCAAGAACGAGGCGTTGTCCGGCGTGATGAAGACGGTCAAGGAAAAAGGCGGCGCGCTGCATCTGTTCGGGCTTGTTTCTCCCGGCGGCGTCCACAGCCACACCGACCATCTTTACGCGCTGATCGAAATGGCGAAGCGCGAGGGGCTTTCCAAAGTTTGGGTTCACGCGTTTTTGGATGGGCGCGACGTGGCGCCGAAGAGCGCGGACGGTTTCCTCGCGGATTTGGAGAAAAAGCTCGCGGAGATCGGCGTCGGGAAAATCGCGACGATTTCCGGGCGCTTTTACGCGATGGACCGCGACAAGCGTTGGGAGCGCGTGACGAAAGCCTACGCGGCGATCGCGCACGCCGACGGCGTGAAGAAAAAAGATTCGGCGGCGGCGATAGCCGATTCCTATGCGGAGGATGTCACCGACGAATTCGTGATTCCGGCGGTACTGGACGGCTACGACGGCATGAAGAAGGAGGACGGCGTGATTTTCTTCAATTTCCGTCCCGACCGGGCGCGGGAGCTGACCCACGCGTTCACCGACGAAACCTTTGACGGTTTCAAGCGTGACGAAGCTTTGCGTCCCGCTTATGTCACCATGACGCAGTATGAGGCGGGGCTGAACGTAAAAATCGCCTATCCGCCGGAGGCCTTGACGAAGACGCTGGGCGAGGTCATCGAGGCGGCGGGCATGACGCAGCTGCGCATCGCCGAAACGGAAAAATACGCGCACGTCACCTTTTTCTTCAACGGCGGGCTGGAAAAGCCTTACGACCATGAAGACCGCATCCTTGTCCCGTCGCCGAAGGTGGCGACTTACGATTTGCAGCCGGAAATGAGCGCGATCGAGGTCACGGACAAAGTCGTCGAAGCTATCGGTTCCGGCAAATACGATTTCATCATCCTGAATTTTGCCAACGGCGACATGGTAGGCCATACGGGGGTGATGGACGCGGCGGTCAAGGCTGTGGAAACGGTGGACGCCTGCGTCGGGCGTGTCGTCGAGGCCATCAAGGGCGCGGGCGGCGTGCTCTGCATCACCGCCGACCACGGCAACTGTGAGCAGATGCTCGATGTGGAAACCGGCGCGCCGTTCACCCAGCACACGACGAACCCGGTGCCGTTCATCCTCGTGAACGCGCGTCATCCGCACGAACTCCGCAAAGGGAAACTTTGCGACATCGCGCCGACGCTCTTGCAGCTCGCGGGGCTTGACGCGCCGAAGGAAATGAGCGGTGAATCGTTGATCGTTAGCGGAAACCTCTAAAAACTGCCTCGCGAAAAAACTCCGCCCCTTTCAGGGGAGGCAGTCATAAGGCTATAACACAAATAAAAACTCCCGCACGGGCAATGCGCTTGCCCCTGCGGGAGTTTTTAATTCAAGGCTTTAGCCAGTTGAGCGAAGCGAAACAGAGAACCACCCGCTATGCGG
>CAMVJN010000216.1 GCA_947167825.1 uncultured Selenomonadales bacterium
CGCTTCCTGCCCGCTTTCCGCCTCGTCAAGCTGCACCTTCGTGGCTTTGAGCAGGCCGCGCATGACGGTCAGGTTCATTTTCGTGTCGTCCACGATCAGCACCTGGGCTTCCGGCGCGGTAAAGCTCTCGCGATACGCCTGCTGCCGTACTGCCGCCCGGCGGTACGCTTCCTCAAAATTCCCGATGGGCGACCAGTTCACGACCCGCTGCTCCACCGTGAAGGAGAAGGTCGAGCCTTCGCCGTAGACGCTCTCAACTTCAAGGCGGCTGCCCATCAGTTCCAGCAGCCGCTTCGTGATATTCATGCCGAGGCCGGTTCCCTCGATGGTGCGGTTCCGCGCTTCCTCGATGCGCTCGAAGGCGTTGTAAAGTTTGTCGAGGTCCTCGGGCTTGATGCCGATGCCCGTGTCCCGGACGGCAAAGCGCAGACGGATGCTTTGCCCGCCCGCTTTCTCAAAGGATACGCGGAGCGTCACGCTGCCTTTTTCCGTGTATTTGACCGCATTCGTCAAGATATTCGTCGCGACCTGCTTGATGCGGATTTCGTCGCCGAACAGCAGCGTGGGCAGTTCCGGCGACGCCTCGACGTGGAGCTCCAGGCCTTTTTTCTCCGCCCGTGTCTTGACCATGTTCACCAGATCGTTCAGCACGGAACTGATTTCGTACTCCACGGGCAGGATTTCCATCTTGCCCGCCTCGATTTTCGAGAAGTCGAGAATGTCGTTGACAAGCCCCAAAAGGCTTTCGCTGGCGGAGCGGATATTCTCGGCGTATTCGCGGATCGCGGGATGGATTGCCTCCCGCAGGATCATTTCATTCATGCCCATGATGGCGTTGATGGGCGTGCGGATTTCATGGGACATATTCGACAGGAACCGGGACTTGGCGACATTCGCAGCTTTCGCTTTTTTCGTTTCCTCCGCCAGTTCCTGCGAGGCCACGTCCACGAAAGCCGCCAGCCGATCGGAGAGCGGCACGAAATGCGCCGACCCCGCCAACGCCTGCATCGGGCACTCCGTCGGCGGCGCGACCTTCGCCTCGCCCTCTCGCATGCCGATGGCAATCAGCGTACTGTTCAGCACGCCGCCGTAGCCTTTGAAGCGGTAAAGCTCGGCGCTGCCGCCGAAGACCACGGGCGCGAGGTAGCGGCTGTACATCTCCGCCTCGTAATGCGCCTGTTCCTTCAAAAACAGCGTGCGGTTCGCGCAGGGAATCAGCTGGATGTACTCCGGCCCGAACAGGCGCATATCCTCGCTGGCCTGCCAAGTGTTGAACAGGATATCGGCGGAATTGCCGTAGGTCAGCCGCAGCCGGTCGCCCGCACGGACGTGCCCCATAAAATACAGGCGGTGCTGCTCGTCGTGCATCGGCGGCACGCGGGGCAGCAGCCGGTCGCCCTGCTTCTGCACCAGCGGGAATTCGCAGATATTGAACAGGAAATACTCGTCGGGCATGACCTGCAAATATTTGCGGTAAATTTCCGTCGCGGGCATATCGTTGATCCGAGCGGCGATAAACTCGTCCTCCGCCTCGGTCACGACCAGCTCGCGGCCCAGCGTTTTCCATCCGAAGACCGCGTCCGCCTTGATGTGAAGGTCATCGCCCGTGTAGAACGCCAGCACCAGTCCGACCTTCCGCACGGTCTCGCCCATGATGAAAAGCTCGCCCACGACGCCCTCGGCCATTTCCTTGAAGAAATTGCGGCAAGCGCGTTCGTCGTATTTCGCGAAATCCGTCGTCTGCATTTCCGAGCCGAAAAACGGGACGTCCTCATGGCCTTTCGTCGCCGCCGCGAGGAAATCCTCGACGGCGACGGAGCTGCCGCCGTGGAAAATCTCGACGCCCTTGATCTCGGGACGGGCGGAAAGCTCCGCCGCGATTTTCGCGCCCAGCGTTGTGAGATCACCCTCCGCATCGTACTCGCGCACCTCCACCTTCGATCGCTCGAAACAGCACACGGAAAGCCGCACGTTTTTCAGCGTCTCGTCCGCCCGCTCGCGGAACTTGTTGACGGAAAGCCCTACGGTCTTCGCGCGGGGCAGCGCGGCGCGGACCTTCGCCAGCGCCTCCGCCGCCCGCGCCTGCGGCAAAAGATCCGAAAGCACATGGACGAGCACGTCCGACGCCTCGCGGTATTCTCTCGACGCCGCGATATCCGACAGCGCCGCCGATAGGTCTTCCATTGTTTTTGCGCAGTATGTTTTCTGTTTCATGATATTGCCTCCCGGGATTTCCAGATATCCTTGATACTAATCTTCGGCGAAAATCTTCAAAAAGATTTTAACCGAAGATACGCCTGCTACGCAGGCTGCGTTTGCGCCTACGGCGCAAACGCCTTCTCATAAATCTCCGTAAGAAATTGAACATTTCCAACGGAGATTCGTATGAGGAAACGCCTAACAAATCCCGCATCGGCAGAGCCACGACTTGACTTATTCGGCGTTTCCTTGAACTTCCTGTTGTTTGTCGATATATCCATTTTCCTGCGCTGCGCGGGAAAATGATTCATTGTGGCCTGTGCCTGTCTCCCCATTCGCACATACCGTCGAGCAGGGGAATCAGCGACTTGCCGCGCTCGGTCAGTGAGTATTCGACCTTCGGCGGGATTTGCG
>CAMVJN010000217.1 GCA_947167825.1 uncultured Selenomonadales bacterium
GGAAGCGAAGGACAAGCTGTACAGGAACTTCTTCGCGTCGCTGAAACCGGGCGGAGTCCTGTTCGTCGGCGCAACCGAGGCCATCCTGAACTCCCGCAACATGGGCTATGAAAGCTACAAGCCTTTCTTCTATCGGCACCCGTTGTAATTCCGCTTTATTATCAGAAACAAACCCGAACAGGGCGGTGATTGGATGTTCGCAAACCCGCAGATGGAGCAAATGTTGAGAGACGAGCTGCGGTCGCTCCAGCTCCAGCGTCTGAAAAAAACAGTGGCCTGGGCCTACGAAAAGAGCGGCATCTATCGCCGAAAATTTGACGCCGCGGGCGTGAAGCCTGAAGACATCCGTTCTCTGGATGACATTGAAAAACTGCCGTTCACGACAGAACGGGAAGTTGAAGAACATTCGGCTCATGAATTTCTCACACTCCCCTTCAGCGCGATTTCCCGCGTCAGCCTTTGGGAGCATCCCCGGCATTTGATTCGAATGTACACAGCGCGCGACATCGCCTGCAACGTGGAAATGATGACGCGCGCATTGGCGGCGGCGGACATCTCCCGCGCCTCGGTGGTCGGCATTCTCGGCGATCTCGCCGACAGCGGACTGATGGATACGCAATACGCGCTGGAAGTCCTCGGTACCACCGTAGTCCCCCTCGGCACGGAATACGAGCGCGCCATCAAGCTTCTTGACGCCACCTATCTCGGCATCATCGTCGGCTCTGCCCGCCGCGTGCTGCGCCTGATTATCCAGGCCCAGGCCATGGGCCGGGAAATGAAGGAATTCAATCTCGCGACGATACTCTGCTTCAACGAGAACCTGCAAAACCCGCTGAAAATGCATATGCGGAACCGCACGGGCACGCAGGTTTACAATTTCTTCGCGTCTTCGTCCTTCGGCACCAGCGGCATGTTCTATCAATGCCCGGAACACGCGGGCCATCATTTGCAGGAAGATTATTACTACGCCGAAATAGCGGCCTTCGGCCAGGACGTCGTCGTCAACGATCCGAACTGCATGGGCGAACTGGTACTGACGTCGCTGACGGCGGAAGCGCTGCCGCTGATCCGCTACCGGACCGGCCAAACCGTCATGCGGATAGACGAACCCTGTCCCTGCGGACGAAGCTTCTCCCGTTTCATGACGCCCTTCGGCGCGTTCAACTAATACTACTTCTGCAAAGATTTAAAAATCTTAACAGAGAGCAGTATAATATGACATCCAACAGAAAAATCGGAGCGCAAATTTTGCGCTCCGATTTTTTTGTTTCTAGAAAAGGAAATTCAGCTCGCCGAAAAAGGTGGTAGCGTCCACATCCCTGTCGCCCTGCGCGATGCCCATCGTCTTGCCGTCAAAGTACATCAACGACCCGACCACGTTCTTCGTGAAGGCATAGTCAACGCCGATCTCGCGCCCTTTCTGGCCGAGCCCCAGCGCCGTATCCATGGGCGCCCAGGCGGCAAAGCGGCCCAGCATGCGGAGACGGAACCAAATGCCATAGGAACCGGGCTTCAGGGGATCGACGCCCTTGTAATTGACTTGGAAGGTCCATGCCCGCCGCTGTCCTTTCTTGGCGAGGTTCCCTGTGCCGCTGTTCACGCGATCCGGCGCCGTGTTCCAGTCGATGGCGAAATTCGCGGAGAGATTCTTGCTGAATTTGTAGCCCACGCCCATGCTCCAAATGTTGGCGGCGTCCTTGTTATAGAGGAACCGCATGACCGCCTCGTTCTTGAAACGATGCCAGCCCACGCCCCATGTCCATTTCGATGCGCGGTCGTTGTAGACTTCCACGCCATAGTAACTGGCGGTATAGTTCGCCGGCTCCTCCCCCGTCGCCCAGGCGATCCTCGGGAATCTCGCCATGCCGTTCGGATAGCGGTTGGTCCTGCCGCCGGCGAGGCTGGCTTTCACATCCTTGCCGAAAACGATCTGTCCGCCGGACAAACTGTCGTCGGCGATCATTCCATTGTCCACTGCCGTATAAAAAGGGATTTTTCCAAGATTTATGGCCGCATGACCGTATTTCCCCTGCACCCAAGCGCGATCCATGAAGAACTCAGGGTCGGCGTCCATCGTGGCGGAAGCCGGTCCCCCCGCGGAGTTCTTGGCCGTATTCATGTCGGTGTTGTATTCCATCCGCGCCTTGGCGGTCCAGTTTTCATTGACTTTCATTTCCGGCTCGAAGCGCAGCGTCACATATTGCGATCGAAGGCCCTTGTCCCAATCGTCGGAGTTGGCAGACTTGAAGCGGTAGCGAACCCTGCCGCCCCATTTCACATTGTCGACCTTCTTTTCCAAAGCGGACACCCGAACGCCGAGGCTGGCCAGCTCGTCGGCGAACTCCGCAGCGAGCTTGTCGATCAGGGCCTTGTCGCCCCCGCCTTTCGCCATGGCCCGGGCAACCATCTGCGCCATTTCATATCGGGTGATTTCCTGCCCCCCGCGATAAGTGCCGTCCCCGTAGCCCTCGATGACGCCGTCGGCAGCCAGTTGGGCAACCGCGTCATAGGCCCAGTGGTCGCGCGGGACGTCCTCGAAAGGATTCGCCGAAACGACGGACGAAGATGCGATGCCGAAAGCAAAGGCAGCCGCGATCAGAAACGAAGTCTT
>CAMVJN010000218.1 GCA_947167825.1 uncultured Selenomonadales bacterium
GAACAGGCGCGGCTGGCGCGGGAGATTTACGAGCGGCTCGGCGGCGCGGAGAATATTTTGCGGGCGGAGAACTGCATGACGCGGCTCCGGGTCGGGCTGGCGAAAAAGGACGAGGAACTTGTCGCGGCGGTCAAAGCGGTGAAGGGCGTGCTGGGCGTCCATGATTCCGGGGACGAGTTCCAAGTGGTGCTGGGGCCGGGGCGCGCGCAGGCAATCGCCGACGAAGTGCGGGCGATGATGGAGGCGGACCGGAAAACGGCGAAAAAAAAGCCCGGCGCCAAGGCGGCCATCGGGGACGGGGAAAAGCTGCAAGCGGCCATCCGCGCGAAGAACGCAACGCCAGTCAAGCTCCTGCTGCGCCGGATCGCGAGTGTTTTCCTGCCGCTGATTCCCGGCTTCATCGCCTGCGGGCTGATTACGGGCGTTTTGGGCGTGTATTTGAAGCTGGCGCCGGAGATGGCGAACACGCCGACGGTGAAGCTGCTCTCGGTGTTCGGCAACGCCGTTTTCTGGGGCATGAATCTGTTCGTCGGCTGGAGCGCGGCGCAGGTCTTCGGCGGCTCGCCGGTTCTCGGCGGCGTATTGGCGGCGATTGTCAGCCATCCCGCGCTGGCGAATGTGATGTTTTCGGACGCGCCGCTGGTGCCGGGGCGGGGCGGCGTGATTTCCGTGGTGCTGGCGGCGGCCTTTGGCGCGTGGCTGGAGAAAAAGCTGCACCGCATCGTGCCGAAGCTGTTCGAGTTGTTTTTGCCGCCGCTTTTCACTGTGTTGATTGCAGGAACGGCGACAATTTTCATTTTGCAGCCCGTGGGCGGCGTGCTTTCGGACTGGATCGGGCGGACGGCGACGGCGGCCATCGCGTCGGGCGGCGCGGTCACGGGCTTCGTGCTGGGCGGGCTTTGGCTGCCGATGGTCATGCTGAGCATCCATCAGGCCATCACGCCGATCCATGTGGACTTGATTGCCCGCTACGGCGTGACGATTTTGCTGCCGATTCTCGCCATGGCGGGGGCGGGGCAGGTGGGCGCCTCGATTGCGGTTTATGTGAAAACGAAAAACCGCCGCCTGAAAACCATCGTGGCGTCGGCGTTGCCCATTGGCATGATGGGTGTCGGCGAACCGCTGATCTACGGCGTCACCCTGCCGCTGGGCAAGCCCTTTGTCGGCGCGTGCATCGGCGGCGCGGCGGGCGGCGCGGTGCAGGCGCATTTCGCGGTGGGCGCGGCGACGCTGGGCATTTCCGGCCTGCCGCTGGCGGGCGCTACGGATCATATCCTGATGTACCTCTTGGGCGTTGCCGTCGCCTATGTCGTTGGCTTTTCCGCGACGTGGCTGCTGGGCTTTGACGATCCGGAGGAGGAATAAGTTTAGTTCTCCCCATAAGGGAAGGCAAAATAGAATGAAAGGAAGAAAGAAAATGAAGTATGCAAGAAATGGTCGATTGTTGTTCCTGTGGGCGGTATTCGCGCTGGCGGCGCTGTTGTTTGCGCCGACGAGAGCGGACGCCGGGCGGCTGGAGGACATAGCGGCGCGGGGCACGATCCGCGTCGGTTCGACGGGCGACTATCGCCCGATGTCGTATTTGAACCCCGAGACGGGGGCGTATGAGGGCATTGACGCGGAACTGACGCAGATCATCGCCGATTCACTGGGCGTGGCGATTGAATATGTGCCGACGAGCTGGTCGACGCTGACCGAGGACACATTGGCGGACAAGTTCGACATTGCGCTCTGCGGCATTTCCCGCAACTACGCCCGCGCCAAAATCATGGCCATGTCCGACGGCTACGGCGTCGGCTATTTCGGCAAGACAATCCTCTGCCGCAAAGAGGACGCGAAAAAATTCCAAAGCCTCGAGGACATCGACAAGCCCGGCGTGCGCGTGATGATCAATCCGGGCGGAACCAACGAGAAATTCGCCCGTGCGAACTTCAAGCGGGCGGAGCTGATCGTCCACCAAAAGAACGCGGAAATTCCGTCCCGCATCGCCGAGGGCGAGGCGGATATCATGATCACCGAGGTCGTCGAGGCCAACCATTATGTGCGTCTGGACAGCCGCCTCGCGGCGCCGATGGTGGACCGCCCGTTCACGCGCCATTCCTGCGGCGTCTTGATGCAGAAAGGCGACCAGGAATTCCTGAACTATATCAATTTCGTTCTCGCCGAGCTTCGTATGGACGGCACGATGACGAAGCTTGAAGAAAAATACCTGAAATGACGGCGCCGGAGCTGGCAGCGCTGCTAAAGAATCTCCACACCACAACCATGGGGGAGGAACGGATTCGGCGCAACGCCGCGCCCGATGAAGACGATGTCATCGCGTGGTGCAAAGAACGGATAACTGCGCCGGACGCTGTCATCGAGCGGCGGGGCAAGAACTTCTATATCACGTCGTGCGGCTGCACGCTGACTGTCAACGCCGGAAGCTATACGGTAATTACCGCACATAAAACGGGAGGGGTACGATGAAAACATTTTCTAAAGCAGCTTTGATTTCCGCTTCGGCGGCGGGGTTCCTTTGCCTCGGCTGCTTTTTCGCTTCGCCACAGGCGGATAATTCTTCCTATGCGCCCGGCGCGACCTGCGGGGCCAGGGCCCATGACAAGAAGG
>CAMVJN010000219.1 GCA_947167825.1 uncultured Selenomonadales bacterium
AAGGGAAAATCACCTTCGGCATCTTCGCGCTCGCCACGGTCAAGGGCAACAGCATTATTGCGTACGACGAGAGCGCGAAAAAACTGTATCGTATCGACTTCTAAAAAAGTATAGGGCGGGTAGCACCTTTGTTGCCCGCCATTAGTATTATGAAAGGAGTGCACCGATGAAAACAGCGGCGATGCTTTCTCTCATTTCGCTTTTTCTTCTCGGCGCTTTTTCGACTGCTTTCGCGGGCGGCGCGTCCCTCGACGGCGCGTGGAAACCCCGCGACTACGGCACGCGCATCGAGATCGACGGCAATCACATGTTGATTCTTTGGATGAACCGCCCCCAGCTGGAAACGACGTTCACCGTCACGGAAGAGGACGGGAAGACGGTGCTGCATCTCGAAAAGACAGGCCTTAGGGAGCGCGGGGATCAGAAGGACTACGCGCAGATCACGGGCCTTTGGGTCGAGGACGGCCAGATGCATTTTGTCAAGGTCTTCGACATCGCAGGGGAGAAGTCCGAGGTCCTTTCGCCGACGACAGAAAGCCGTTACGGAAATGTAACGGTGGTCACGGAGAAAGAACTGCCGCGCATCGAAGGCGTCTGGAAGACGAAGGACAGGATGGATTACACGCTGAAAATCGAGGGCGAAAAGATTTCCTGGCGGTTTGCGAAGTACGAATGGGAAGGCCCGGTGGAATTTGCCGTGATTCACGAGAACTGGGAAACCGACCCGGACAAGTTCAAAATCCGCCCCAAGAATCCCGCGGTGGACTATTTCAGGGGGTTCACGACCTTCGACTATCGGGACGGAAAGCTCCATACCGAGATCCCGGTATACGACGCGGAATCCCCGAAATTGGTGTTTGAGAAAGTGGAATAATAGTAAGGAGGGTTTCCAATGGATTTCAAGAAGAAGCTTTTGGGCGCGGCTTTGGCGGCGCTGCTCCTGGTGCCGCTGGCCGGGTGCGGCGGAGGCGGCGGGGCGTCTTCGGGCGGCAGCGGGAAATCGTCGGTGCAGGCGTCGCGCGGCACGCCGGACAAGGAGCCGGTGGACGCAGCCTGGCAGGAAACGTTGAAGCGGAACGGCACGTTTTCCGAAGCGTTCCTGCGGCTCGGCGACATCATGCAGACCGAGCAGCCGAACCACCCCGATAACGTGAAGTTGCCGAAGGAATTAAAGCACGCCAGCTATGACAATCAGTACCACAATAAGAAATACCATTACCGCGACGCGGAAATGCAGAGTGCGAAAGGCCCCGTCGATATGAAAAAAGTTGCGGGCCGCTGGGTGCAGGTGCAGGAATATATCTATCCGGGCATGGGCATGCTGATCGGCCACATCGCCAACGGATACCATCTGGTGCTGAAGGAAGACGGCACGGGCACCTTTGACAAGTACGGCGCCGTGGACGGCGACAACTACGTCAAGCCCGTCAAATGGAACGACAGGACGATTACACTGACCTTTCCGCATGAGACGTCCGGTCATTACAGCCTCGGGGGCAACCGCCTGATCTACTGCCAGCAGATGCGCGGAAACATCGAAGAGGTTTACGTCTTCGAGCGCGAAAGCGACTTCATGGCGAAGTCGCCGCTGTCTCCGGGTATGGTGCTCCAGCTGGGCGGCTCGGTCAGCGACACGGCGTTCTCGTCGAACGCGATCATCGACGGTCCCGACCTCGGCAAGGAGCTTCCGGGACAGGTCTATCGCCTGAAGCAGTGGACCGAGGGAGGCAAGGTGACGAAGGCCGACGCGGGCGACCCGACGACGAACCCCGCCGACCATTTCATCGTGCTGGTGCCGACCGGTGAGCGCGGCGGCTACGGCTATGTCCGCAGCGGTGACACCGAGGACAAGTGGTTCTTCCCGCTGGGTGAAGACGACAAATATCGCAAGCAGAAGAAGGATGTTTCCTTCGCGTTCCTGCACGACATGTTCTTCTATTGGGACAATCGGGACGGCCTTACCGAGTATTGGTACATCGAACGCCCCGGCTACGGTACGGAGATCAAGTACGGCCGCATCGAGGTGAGCGGCAGGACAGTGAAATGGTATCCGCGCTGGTTCGGCGGAATCAGGACGGACCTCTGCCTCGAATATGAGCTGGCCGAGGGCGAGAAGCCGCCCGTCAGCCATATCGCCGTCGGCCCCGCGAACAGCCGCAAGAGCTTCGGGATTCCCGAAGGGCCGCGCACGAAAGCGGGCTTCTGGCGTCTCGACCGAATCCAGGGCTATAAGGATTTCGTGAAGATGCCGATGACGAAGGAGGAACGGGAAAAAGCTCCGAAAGGTCCGGCGGAGGCTACAACCGTCGAGGCGCTGCAAAAGCTCATCGACGAGCGCTTCACCTACGGCGAGGACGCCCGCAAGTACGGCGTCGACCTCTGGTATGTGCTGGAACCGGACGGCACCGGCTATATGCGCGTATGGGACAAGTATTTCGATCTGGTCTGGAATGACAACGAGATTTACTACTATGACATCTCGGGCCGTCATCTCCTGTCCATCGCCGTCGGTTCCTTCTACTTCGACCGGGGAGGCGCGGCCTTCGTTCGCCTCTTCAAGGACGAACAGAATCCGGTCCCGCCGAGACCGGC
>CAMVJN010000220.1 GCA_947167825.1 uncultured Selenomonadales bacterium
TAGTCAAGCCGATCCGTATAGGGAACGCCCTGTATATATGTCCGCGACTCCAGCAGCTTCTCGATGCCCCGGTGCAGGTAGCCCATAATCGGCGTCGCTTTCAAAATCGTTTCGCCGTCCAACTCCAATGACACCCGCAAAACGCCGTGGGTCGAGGGATGCTGCGGCCCCATATTGAGCGTATAGGTTTCCGTTTGCGGCATCTCATCGGCCTCCTTTTTCAATCCGGCGCACATACGGCGGCATGATTTGTTTGTAATCCTTGCGGAGCGGATGCCCCTCGAAATCGTCGGCCAGCAAAATCCGCCGCAAATCCGGATGGCCGGTAAAGCCGATGCCCATCAAATCGTAAACCTCGCGCTCCTCAAACTCCGCACCTGGGAAAACACCCGTCACGGACGGAACCGTCGGCTGCTCATGGGCGAGCTTCACCTTGACCGTAATCCAAACGCCCTTGTTCCAGCTAAAGAGATGATAGACCATCTCGAAATACGTCTTGTAGTCCACCGCCGTCAGATTTTCGAGCCGCGCGAACGCGAACCGTTCGTCGTCCCGCAAAAATGACAATACCGCAACGAGCTCCGCCGCGGGTACATAAACCGCAGGCTGTGTCGCCTCGCTGTCATATTCCGCCGTCGGGAATTTTTCCTTCAAAATCACCAAAAGAGACGTGTCGATATAAGCCTTCATGCCTCCATTACCCTCGCCTTCCGTTCTTCTTCCACGCGTTCCGGATGCATGATCTTCTCGCGGAGCTTCAGCATCCCGTCAATCAAAGCCTCCGGTCTCGGCGGGCAGCCGGGAATATAAACGTCCACCGGCAGCACCTCATGGATGCCCGGAACCACCGAATAGGAATCGGCGAAGGGGCCGCCGCCGATAGCGCAGCTTCCCATCGCAATCACATACTTCGGCTCCGGCATTTCCTCGTAAAGGCGAATCAACGGCGGCGTCATTTTCCATGTCAAAGTTCCCGCCACAATCAAAAGATCAGCCTGGCGCGGGCACGGACGGAACACCTCGTAGCCGAACCGCGAAAGATCAAACCGCGCAGCCGCACAGCTCATCATCTCAATTGCGCAGCAGGCAAGGCCCGAGGACAGCGGCCAGATGGAATTCGCGTGAGCCCATTTGAAAAGTTGGTCGACCTTCACGACAATCACGTTATTTTTCAGTATCGGAGGTACAATATCGATTACTTCCACGACAATGCCCCTTTCTTCCAAGCGTACCCAAGCCCGACGGCCAATATCCCAATGAAGATGAACATCTCGGCCAGCGCGAACAGACCAAAATGACCGAACCGCACCGCCCACGGATAGAGAAACACCGTCTCGATATCGAACACGATAAAAATCAGCGCGTACAGGAAATACCCGACGCGGTACTGCACATAAGTCTTGCCTTCCGTATCGACGCCGCACTCATACGGAATCCGCTTCTCCTTCGTCGGCTGCCGCGGCTGCAAAAGAAACGCCGGGATCAATGCCGACACTGGAAAAATCAGCGCCACCAAGAAAAAAAGACCAAGCCCGCCATACTCGCCCATACGATTCATCCTTTCCTGTATACAATATCCATATAACTAAAACAGCGGCTATCAGTGCTCCGCACACGATAACCGCCGAAAAACGCCCAAACGGGCTTACTCTTACACAAAAAATAACCCCTCTCGAAGTTTATAAAAAATAGTATACAGCTTTATTCCACAAAACGCAAGCCTTCGAAGCCGCTAAAAACAAATTGTATATTTTTAATCTTCATTTCATTTTTTTCAAAAAGGGTTTTAACTATTTATATCGAAAATAAATATGTAAATGAAAACTCTAAGGAGGGACGGACATGAAAAAAGTCGGGGTATGGCTGGCAACGCTCGCCCTGTGCCTGCTTTGGTCGGCGGTGGCGCTGGCTTCTCCCGTGACCGTCACAGGACAGGGCGCGACGGAGCGCGACGCGCTGCACGCGGCCATGCGCGAGGCCATCGAGCAAAAGGTCGGCGTGCTCGTCGACAGCCGGACTTACACAGAAAACTACCGCGTAATCCACGACCGGATCTACACTCACTCCGAAGGCTATATCGCGGGCTATGAGGTGCTTAGGTCCGAATACAAGGCCGGATACTACGAAGTCACGATCAAAGCCGACGTACGCGAGGAGCTTTTGAACACCGATCTGATGTCGCACTTGCAGAAAAAAGCCGTAATTCGCGCCAATATGCAGGACCCGCGCATCGGCGTCATCATCGTGGACGGCGAGGGGGAGACATATCCCGCCGTGGAAAACGCCATCATCACAGGTCTTCACAAAAACGGCTTTTCCCGGATTGTCGATCTGGCGCAGATCGACGCCTCGGTCAAGTACCGCATCGCGAATGCCGTCTTCGACGGAGACTACGGCCTCGAAGCCCTCGGCTCCCATTTCAACGTCGACTATCTCGTCACCGGCTATCTCGACTTGAACACCAACGGCATTCCCCTGATTGAGGATTATCCGTTCGGCGGATCGTTGAACAACGTCGTCGCGAATCTCTCGGTGCGGATGCTGAACGCCAACACCGGCGAAATCCTCTACGCCGGCTCGGCGGACGG
>CAMVJN010000221.1 GCA_947167825.1 uncultured Selenomonadales bacterium
GGTGAAGCGGGAGACGGGCTGCCGGATTCTTTTGGCGCAAAAGGCGTTCTCGATGTTCCGGTTTTATCCGCTGATTCGCGTATATCTCGACGGCAGCACGGCCAGCGGGCTTTTCGAGGCGCGGCTGGGCAAGGAGGAAATGGGCGGCGAGACGCACGTTTTTTCTCCCGCTTACCGCGAGGACGAGTTCGACGAGCTTTTGACCTATGCCGACCATATCGTTTTCAATTCCTTTGGCCAGTGGAAACGTTTCGGGGCGAAGGCGCTGGCGGCGGGGGCGGTCTGCGGGCTTCGCGTGAATCCGGAGCATTCGACGCAGGACACGCCGATTTACGATCCCTGCGCGCCCGGTTCGCGGCTCGGCGTTCGGCTTGCCGATTTCGAGCCGGAGGCGCTCGACGGGATCAGCGGGCTGCATTTCCATACGCTCTGCGAGCAGGGCGCGGAGCCGCTGGCGGAGACGCTGGACGTCTTCGAGGAAAAGTTCGGCGCTTATCTTTCGCGCATGCAATGGGTGAATTTCGGCGGCGGGCATCATATCACGAAGCCGGGTTACAATCTTGAACTGCTGGCGTCCTGCATCCGGCGCATGAAAGAAAAGTACGGGCTGACAGTCTATCTCGAACCGGGCGAGGCCGTCGCGTACCATGCGGGCGACCTCGCGGCGACGGTGCTGGACGTGGTGGAGACGTCCGGTTTGCCCGTGGCGGTTCTCGACACGTCGGCGGCCTGCCATATGCCCGACGTGATCGAGATGCCGTACCGCCCGCCGCTTTACGGTTCGGGGGAGGCGGGCGAGAAAGCGCACACCTATCGGCTCGCGGGACCGACCTGCCTCGCGGGGGACGTCATCGGCGATTATTCCTTTGACGAACCGCTGACGCGCGGCACGCGGATCGTGTTCGGCGACATGGCGATCTATTCGATGGTCAAGAACAACACCTTCAACGGCATGGCGCTGCCCGCCATCGTCGCGGCGGAAAATGACGGATGGCATATCGTCCGCAGTTTCGGCTATGAGGATTTCAAGGTGCGGTTGTCTTGAACCCAGTGTTTACGCAAAAAAATCCTGCATTTTTGCAGGATTTTTTTATTCTGTGGGGAATTAATACAGATGGACAATTTTGAGAAACAAGGGGCAGTTCGGCAAATGGAGCAGAAGGAAGCGGGAGGCGCAGTTCCCAACATACAGTGGTTCCCCGGCCACATGGCGAAAACCCGGCGGCTGATTCAGGGAAATCTGAAGCTGGTGGACGTGGTGATCGAGCTTTTGGACGCGCGGGTTCCTTTGAGCAGCGCCAATCCGCTGATCCGGGAGATCGTCGGCGGCAAGCCCCGGCTTGTTGCGCTCAATAAAGCCGATCTTGCGGACGAGGCGCAGACGAAAAAATGGATTGCCTATTTCCGCGCTCAGGGGCTTTCGGCGGCGGCGATCGATTCCATTTCGGGGACGGGACTGAAAGCGTTGGTGCAAAAAGCCGAGGCGCTGGCGAAGCCGAAAACCCACAAGCTGGTGGCGAAGGGCGCGAAGCCCCGGGCGGCGCGGGCGATGGTGCTGGGCATCCCGAACGTCGGCAAGTCGTCGCTGATCAACCGCCTGGCCGGCGCGGCGAAGGCGAAGGTGGAGAACCGTCCCGGCGTGACGCGGGACAAGCAGTGGATCCGCATCGGCAAGAATTTGGAGCTTCTCGATATGCCGGGAATCCTCTGGCCGAAGTTCGAGGACCCGACGGTGGGCATGCGGCTCGCCTTTGTAGGCTCGGTCAGCGACGAGGTCTACGACGTGGAAGCGACGGTGAAGCGGCTGCTGGAATGGCTTTCGGAGCGTCATTCGGGGCGGCTCATGGAGCGCTACCGCCTGACGGAGGAAGAGGCGCAGGCCGACGCGGAAACGCTTCTGGCGCATATCGGCAAGCATCGCGGTTGCCTGCTGAAGGGCGGGCTGCTCGACGCGGAAAAGGCGCAGCGGCTTTTGCTGTCGGACCTTCGCGGCGGGCGGCTGGGACGCGTGACCTTCGACGAGCCGCCGGAAGCGTCGAAGGACGAAAAAGAGGTTGAGACCGAATGAACGCGGCGGAAATGAAACTGAAGGACGTCGAGGCGGCGCTGTTCTCGGGCGTGCCGTCCGATGATTTTGTTGCGGCCTGCGAGGCGGACGCGCGGGCGGGCGTGCAAAGGCTCGCGAAGCGCTATCGCCGAGAACAGGCGGAGCGGGCGAGAATCGACGCGCTTTATGAGTACGAGTACGCGGCACGGGACGAAGGCGCGAAGTATGTCGCGGGCGTCGACGAAGCGGGACGCGGCCCGTTGGCGGGCCCGGTAGCCGTGGCGGCGGTGATATTGCCCTTCGGGCTGTTCCTGCCAGGGCTCAACGATTCCAAGAAGGTCACGCCGAAGAAGCGCGAGTTGTTATACGACGAGATTCTGGAAAAAGCGGTGGCGGTGCGCGTCTCCATCGTGGACGCGAAGACCATCGACCGCGTGAATATATACCAAGCGACGATGAACGGTATGTACGAGTCGATCCTGAATCTCGACCCGAAGCCGGACAAAGTATTGATTGACG
>CAMVJN010000222.1 GCA_947167825.1 uncultured Selenomonadales bacterium
TTCTTTATCACGCAGGCGGCCATCGAACCGCCGAAATTCGTCGTGTTCGTCAACGATCCTGAACTGATGCATTTTTCGTATTTGCGTTTCCTGGAAAACAAGCTGCGCGAGACCTTCGGCTTCGAGGGGGCTCCGCTCCGTTTGATTGTACGCGGGCGCAACGAGAAGGAGGACGATTGAGATGATGGAGATTTTCTTCGCGTGTGTCGCGAGTTATCTCGTTGGTTCGATTCCCAGCGGGCTTATCCTCGGAAAAGGCATCTGGAACATTGACCTGCGTGAGCATGGCAGCCATAATATCGGCGCAACGAACGCCTGGCGTACGATTGGGAAACAGGCGGGAATAATGATCTTCCTTTGCGATTTGTTGAAGGGCGTTTTCGGCGTTTGGGTCGGCGGTGCGCTTTCCGGTACGCCGCTTGCGCTGGTGCTCGGCGGCGTATTCGCGATTGTCGGTCATTCCTGGTCGTTCTTTCTGCAGTTCAAAGGAGGGAAGGGCGTGGCCACGGGACTTGGCGTCATCCTGTCGCTGATGATGAAACCTGCGCTGCTGATTTTTGCGATTTGGTTCATCATCGTCAAGATTACGGGCTATGTGTCGCTCGGCTCGATTGTCGGCGCGGCGCTGGTCCCGGTTTTCGCGTGGCTCTTCGGCGAACCGTGCGAGACGATTGGTTTCGGTTGCCTCGCTGCGTTCTTCGTCATTTATCGGCATAAGGAAAATATCCAAAGGCTGCTGGCGGGTACCGAAAGCAAGATCAAGGCGGCGAAACGATAAAATTTCTTTATAGATGAAGTTTTTTTATAAATTGCAATGAAATTCATAAAAAACAGATTGACAACGTATGAATTTTCGTCTATGATATGCCCATCATAAGATAAAGCGTTGAGCAGAAAAAGTAACCTTGGGTTGTTCTTCGTACAGCGAGTTGGCGACCGGGAAACCGGAGGTGGGACGGCCAGCCGGAGACGCGAGGCGAATGGTTCTGTGAGCGTCCTTTGAAAGCGTTATGCGAGTAGATGGGAACGGTTGCCCCCGTTACAGGGCTAGGATATATTACTTTTGTATCCGATAGAGAAGCCTAAGCAGGGTGGCACAGCGAATCCGTTTCGTCCCGGTGGATGAAATGGGTTTTTTATATTTGAAACGCCTTGCGGGCTTGAATCAGGGTGGCACCGCGAAAAGTATTTTTCGCCCCGACGGAGGGAAAACTTCCGTCGGGGCGTTTTTATGTTTTGTGAAAGGAAAAGCATTATGAAAGTCAAGATTTGCGGGCTTCGGACTTTGGAGGCGGCACAGACGGCGGAACGTGCGGGCGCGGATTTCCTCGGCTTTATCATGTGGCCGGAAAGCCGTCGCTTCGTCCCCGCGCGTCGGGCGGCGGATATCGTAAGGTCGCTTTCGGGCGGCGCGCTTTCCGTCGGCGTCGTGGTCGACCAGCCCGTGGGGGCGGTCGCGGCGTTGGCGCGAAGATGCCGGTTCGACGCGATTCAGCTGCACGGACACGAGCCGCCGGAATACGCGGAGCAGCTTCGCGCTTCGACGGACGTGCGAATCATCAAGGCGTTCCGATGGCGCGACGATTTTTCTGTTGAGACGGCGAACGAATACCCGGCCGATTATATCCTGCTGGATACCTTCAAGAAAGGCATGGCAGGCGGCACAGGCGAGGCGTTCCGATGGCGCGAGGCGGCGGAGGATATACGAAGACTGAATAAACCGATGCTGTTGGCGGGCGGCATTTCAACGGAGAACGCGGAGGAGGCGGCGCGGACGCTCTCCCCATTCGCATTGGATGTGTCCGGCAGCCTGGAGGAAAACGGCGAGAAGTCGCCGGAGAAGATTCGGGCCTTCATGCGGACGATAGACGAGATAAGAAATGAGGCAGTACAATGAAAAATATACTTGCGGAAATCGTCGAAAAGAAAAAGGATATCGTGGCGGCGGCGAAAAAGGCTGTGCCCTTTGACGAGGTAAAACGGGCAGCGCATCCCGGCAGGTTTGGTCTTTCGCATCGGGTTCGCGGAGAAGCGTGGAGCCTGATTGCCGAGTGCAAGCTCCAGTCCCCGGCGAAGGGGCGTCTCTGCCGCACCTATTCGGTGACGGAGCTCGCGAAGATTTACGAGGAAAACGGCGCCAGCGCCCTTTCGGTGCATACCGATCCGCATTTCCTCGGCTGCAATGAGGATTTTGCCGCCGTGCGGAAAATGACGAAAATGCCGCTTTTGCGGAAGGATTTCATCATCGACGAGTACCAGATATACGAGGCTCGGATGCTTGGCGCGGACGCGGTGCTTCTGATTGCGAGAATCCTTTCGCCGCGGCAGCTGATGGAGTTCCTCTATCTGACGTGGGGGCTCGGCATGGACGCGCTTGTTGAGGTTCATGACGAGGCCGATTTGAAAATGGCGTTGGACACTCCGGCGGAGTTCATCGGCGTCAACAACCGCAACCTAACGACGTTCACGACCTCGATCGAGAACACGATGGCGCTGCTGCCGAAGATCGGCGAGGGCCGAACGATCATCAGCGAGAGCGGCGTGCAAAGCGCGGAGGACGCGGA
>CAMVJN010000223.1 GCA_947167825.1 uncultured Selenomonadales bacterium
GCCGAAAGTACTTGGCTGGAGACGGCCCGGGAGGTTAGGGAGCTGCCGGTTTTGAGCGTCCGCATTTTGCGGACGCTTTTTTATCTTCAATTTTGGAATGAAATAAATTTTATTCATTTTTTCTCTCTAACGAGAATTTTTTTCTGAAAATCGCTTGCAAAAGCGTTCAACATGTGCTATATTCAGTTCGCAGATTCACAATTTGCCCGGTGGAAAGGCAGAGGAAACGTGGACACTCTATCGGCTCCTCCGGGGAATGCGGGAATCTATCGTACCTTTTCCGTATTATTTATATTCATTTTAAGGAGGAGTTTCTTATGAAAAAGACTCTCGTTTCCGCTCTGACGACGGCACTCGTCGTTGGCGCGGCTTCGACGACGTTCGCCGCGGCGAACCCGTTCGAGGATGTTCCTGCCGACCATTGGGCCTATGACGCGATTGCCCAGCTTGCCGCCGACGGCGTTATCGAAGGCTACGGCGACGGCACCTATCGCGGCGACCAGGAGATCACCCGCTATGAGATGGCGCAGATGATCGCCCGCGCGATGGCGAAAGGCGGCGGAGACAAGGCCCTGATCGACAAGCTGGCCGCTGAGTTCGCTGACGAACTGAACAACCTCGGCGTCCGCGTTGCTGCCCTCGAGAAGAAGGTCGACAATGTGAAGTGGACCGGCACGGTACGCTATCGTTATATCAACGAGCGCCATAAAGCAGATAATCCTGTTCAGAATAATAACCAGTATGTTACTCTCCGTCTTGAACCGGAAATGCGGATCAACAAGAATTGGACCGGTCATGCCCGTCTCGACTATGATACAGACATGAATTCCGCGAAAAATTCCACGGGTGATGATTTCACCATGGAGCGCGTTTGGGTACAGGGCGATTACAAGAATTTCCAGATTTTGTTAGGTAAGTTGCCTTATTTGAGCAACATTGACGGAGGTATGGTGTTTGATGACAATTTTGCTGGCGGTCAGATTACGGTCGGCAACAAGGTCAAAGTGACGCTTAATGCCGGTCGCGCCAATGGTGAAATGGTGGATCGTGCGTGGTGGCCGGTGCGTGTTGATCCGGATGACCCTGATTCTGATGCTATCACTGGTGCAACCGCCAGCTATCAGGGTATCGAGATTTACAACGACCGTGAGGACAAGATTACTTGGGGTGTCGGCTACCATCATTTCTCCAACAAGGCTGTGCTGAACAGATTGTATGGCGACAATGACAAGGAAGCTATGAACATCTGGGATTTCGGTCTTGGTTGGCAAATTGACAACAACTTCAACCTTAATGGTGCTTATGCATGGAACACGTCTGCGAAAGATAATGACGTTACCGGTCACGACTCGAAGCACGCTTGGAGTGTCGAGCTTGATTATAAGGGGGCTGATCCGGAGGACAAGGGATCTTGGGGCGCATTCGTTGCGTACCGTAGCCTTGGACGGGAAGCTGTCTGGGCGCCGACTTATGACGCTATCGCTGCTGGGCAAAAGGGCGTTGAAATGGGCTTTGAGATCATCCCGATGAAGAACTTCTCCGCAGCCTTCAAGTATTTCATCGGCAAGGACAAGATCAACGCCGCTGCCGGGCAGGACGACGATGCCAACACGTTCTTCACCGAACTGAATTTCTTCTTCTGATTTTCGCCTCGCAAACAAAAGCAACATTCAAAAGCCTCGGCAGGCAACTCCGCCGGGGCTTTTCTGTTGCGCAAGATTTTTTGTTTCCTTCCTTTACAATCCTTTTTCCGTATGCTATAATGCCTTTCGTATCATCATGTTCCGTGACGCGGGGCGCGAGCACTCCGACGCGCGCTTCGTCACCGGAGAATTTCAAGACAGGAGGAAGATACTTATGTTGACCAAAGAAGAGAAAACCGCATTGATCAAGCAGTACGCCGTTCACGAGGGGGACACCGGGTCGCCGGAGATCCAGATCGCCGTCCTGACTTCGCGTATCGCGTACCTGACCGAGCACCTGAAGGAGCACAAGAAGGATCATCATTCCCGCCGCGGGCTGCTGAAGATGGTCGGCCATCGCCGCCGCCTTTTGGCGTATCTTCGCAACAAGGATATTGAGCGCTATCGCTCCATCCTCGCGAAGCTCGATCTCAGAAAGTAAAAAAGGACGCGGGGCATTGCCCCGCGTTTTTGCTGTATTGTTTTGGGAAAATTTCAAAAATAATTTTCATAAGATATCATAGGAGGACAAGAGATGCAGAGCTTTACTATGGAGGTAGGCGGTCGGGCGCTGACCATCGAGCATGGCAAGATGGCGAAGCAGGCGAACGGCGCGGTGCTGGTTCGCTACGGCGATACCGTGGTGCTGGTCACGGCGACGGCTTCGACTGCGCCGCGGGAAGGCGTTGACTTTTTCCCGCTGACCGTTGATTATGAGGAAAAAATGTACGCGGTCGGGAAGATTCCCGGCGGCTTCATCAAACGGGAGGGGCGTCCCGCCAATGAGGCGATTCTTTGCGCGCGGTTGATTGACCGCCCGATTCGTCCGCTGTTCCCGAAAGGGTTCCGCAACGACGTCGAGGTCATGGCGACGGTGC
>CAMVJN010000224.1 GCA_947167825.1 uncultured Selenomonadales bacterium
TTACGCGAACACCATTTTCTCATGCCTTTTCATATTGAACAGCATAGAGTCACGCTTGGGCAGCCGATTCAATTCGATCATTTCCGGAGCGGCTTTTTTTACGCGCTCTATGAGATTGTCGAGGGAATCCGACTCCAAGGCCAGCGGTATTTCATCGCAGACAGCAGCCCAAACTTTCGCCTCATCATCCCAAAAAAACTCGATTTTATATTCGTCCAAAATCTTGCGCCCCCTTTACACCAGCGCCTTCGCAAATATCTACATGGCAAATTTCTATAAATCCCAAAAAATCCTTCTTTTCCGAAAGGATTTTTGCCCTAAATGTCGAACGTAAAACATACGTTAGAAATAGTCCGGCTTGTTTGTCAATGAAGTAAATTGAATGACCGAAAAAGAGGTATTTCGCGTATGACGGACGAAGAAATTCTTCGCATTTATAAGAAGGAACCATACGAGCACGGATATAAAATGCTTGCGTCGACAAAAAATGAGGACAGAAGCGTTTTAAGTCCGTTCGCACTCGGGCTTGCGGAAATGTGGAAACTCGGCGGCACGGATCCGGGAGGAATATATGTTTCTCTCGTAATCATCGCCATCGTTGAGCAATTATTCAAGAAAAACAGTATAGAAGATATAAAAAAAATATTTATCAAAGATAATCAGCTTGCAGTGCAGACCTCTGACGACGAAGAACATATCATTCCGCCGCCGTCCGACATAGTTTTGATTTCCGCCTATCGCTCTGTGGAGATGTCTCTTCAAAAGGTGGCTGCAACTCGGAAACAAACCTCAACCCAATAGATTCTATGTCTTGAATCCAATCACGCCGAAAAGCGGATGCGGCAGGAACCCCGCACTGCATTGAAAAAGCACGCTTCCCCGAGCCATTCCCGGAAAGCGTGCTTTTTATTTTTTCCTTTACGCCAGCGCCTTCGCCATCCGTATATACTCCGGATCGAGCTGCTTTTTTTTGGTCACCGCGTCGTAAAGGTTGACATTGACGATGCGACCGTGCTGGACGCCATAGACCACGTTGGAAACGCCGGAGATCAATGCCAAGGTCGCCTGCTCGCCGAGGCTGCTGGCGCGCACGCGATCCATGACTGTCGGGGAACCGCCGCGCTGGATGTGCCCCAGCACCGACGCCCGCGTCTCGATGCCCGTCTTGTCCTCCAAACGGATGCCGATCTCGATAGCGCTGCCCGCGCCCTCCGCCACGACAATCAGCACATACCTCTTCTGGTTTTCCTCATACATGGAGCGGATTTCCGCCGCAATTTCATTCAAGTCGTAGAGTTCCTCCGGCACAAGGATGTACTCCGCGCCGCCGGACATGCCCGTAATCAAAGCGAGCCAACCGGAATGGCGCCCCATGACCTCAAGGACCGCGATGCGGCGATGAGCCGAGGCCGTGTCCCGGAGCTTATTGATGGCGTCAATGATCGTGTTCGCCGCCGTATCGGAGCCAATGGTATAGTCCATGCCCCAAATATCGTTATCAATCGTCCCCGGCAAGCCAACCACGGCTACATTTTGCTCGTCCGCCAGCTGCTGCGCCCCCCGAAGGCTGCCGTCGCCGCCGATGACAATCAAGCCCTCGATGCCGCGCTCCCGAAGGTTCTCCGCGGCCTTCGCCCGCCCCTCCGGGGTCATGAATTCCTGGGAACGCGCCGTGCCGAGAATCGTTCCGCCGCGCTGGATGATGTCGCTGACGCTGCGCTTATTCATCTCGAACATATCATTTTCCACAAGGCCCTGATAGCCGTTGTAAATGCCAAAAACCCGCGCCCCGCCCGAAATCGCCGTCCGCACCACGGCCCGCGTAGCCGCGTTCATGCCGGGACTGTCTCCGCCCGAGGTCATCACCGCAATCGTCTTCCGCATTTTTCTTCCCCCTTGCACAAATAATTATTAATTAAGATTTCGAGACATCTCCGAAAAATCCTGCACACGCAAAAATTTTTGCGGCAAATTGACGAGGGCAAACAGCCCGTTATATAATGTGGGAAATATCAGCAAACAAAGGAGCAGTAAAATGAACGAACTTGCCCTCAAATACGGGTGCAACCCGAACCAAAAACCCGCCCGCGTGTATGCGGAGGATGGGACGCTTCCTTTCAAGGTATTGAACGGGAAGCCCGGCTACATCAATCTTCTCGACGCGTTGAACAGTTGGCAGCTCGTCACAGAGCTGAAGGAAGCCACCGGACTTCCCGCCGCCGCTTCGTTCAAGCATGTCAGCCCTGCAGGGGCCGCCGTCGCCGTGCCGCTTTCCTCGGTACTGGAAAAGGTTTATTTTGTCGAAGACATCGAGCTTTCACCGATTGCCACCGCCTATATCCGCGCCCGGGGTGCCGACCGCATGTCCTCTTACGGCGATTTCGTGGCATTGTCCGACGAATGCGACGAGCAGACGGCTTCGTTCCTGAAACGCGAGGTTTCCGACGGTATCATCGCTCCGTCATACACTGACGAAGCCCTTGCCATCCTGAAGGAAAAGCGCAAAGGGACTTATCTCGTTCTGCAGATGGATCCATCTTACAAGCCCGC
>CAMVJN010000225.1 GCA_947167825.1 uncultured Selenomonadales bacterium
ATCACATGGCGATATGCGAAGATCCATACGGTCATGAACAATATCATCATTGTGCCGAACAGCAAGCTTGCGTCGTCTATCATCACGAACTACGACATGGACTCGGTCAGGGGGCAGTCGGCCAGCGTCATGGATGTGGCCTTTGTCGTGACGGTGGGCGTCGCCTATGACAGCGACCTTGAGGAAGTCGAGCGTGTCACGCTGGAAGTGGCCCGCGAAGTGCTCAAACGATTGGATCCCGATCTTGATATCTCGGATGGGGCCTCGACGGCACCGGTTGTGCGGTTCCATACTTTCGGAGAGTCGTCGATCAATTTCAATGTCAATCTGCATACGACCTCGTTCAAAGGCCAATATTTGATTCGCCATGAATTCATCAAGGCGCTGAAAAAGCGGTACGAGGAAGAGGGGATTGAGATTCCGTTCCCGATTCGCACGGTTCAAATGGAGCCCCATTTATCCACAAAATAATATTCTTGTCCACACCAAATTTGTGCAAAACCGCTGTTCTGTCTTTGGGACGGCGGTTTTTTGCGGCTGGGGGCTGTGGATAACAAAATTACAAGATATTGTGTTTTCTCTTGACGCTGAAACACAGATATTGTATAATCGGTATCAGCCCAACAAGCGGGGCGGAAGCTCCGCGGCAAGACAAACAAGAAAGAAGGAAGCGGCGAGATGTCATCGACACCCGTCATCAAGAATATCAAGAAGCGGAACGGCGAGATTGTTCCGTTTGACGCAACCAAAATCTCGAACGCCATCCAGAAGGCGAACCTCGAATCCACCGACGCGACGTTTTCCCAGCGCCAGCTCGACGCGCTGACCCGGAGCGTCATCCGAAACATTGCGGACAAGAAAGCCCCCGGCGTCGAGTATATCCAGGACGCCGTGGAGCGCGCACTGATCAAGAACAACTACGCGTCCACCGCGAAGGCCTATATCCTGTATCGCGCGGCGCATACCAGCATCCGCGAGGCCGAAGTCGACCTGATGGATATTTACGACGAGCTGACCTACAAGAACGCTCGCGAGGCCGACCTGAAGCGCGAGAACGCGAATATCGACGCCGACACGGCCATGGGCACGATGCTCAAGTACGGCTCGGAAGGCTCGAAATATTTCATCATCCACCGCATCCTGCCGAAGGATATCGCGGCGGCCCACGTCAACGGCGACATCCATATCCACGATATGGACTTTTATATGCTGACCGAGACCTGCTGCCAGATCGACCTTCTGAAGCTGTTCAAGGACGGCTTCTCGACAGGGCACGGCTGCCTGCGGGAGCCGAACGACATCCGTTCCTACGCGGCGCTGGCCTGCATCGCGATCCAGGCGAACCAGAACGAGATGCACGGCGGCCAGTCCATCCCGAACTTCGATTACTCGATGGTGCCGGGCGTCGTCAAGACTTTCCGCAAGCAGTATTTCTCCCATCTCGGGGACGCGTTCTCGATGCTTCTCGGCATGAAGCTCGACGACGCGAAGCTCCTCGTCAAGGAAATCGAGCGGCGTGTGGACGCGCCGGTTCGCTTCGAGGCGATGGACGAATACGGCAAGCGGCTGGTGGAATTCCTGCCCGCGCATCAGGCGGCCAGCGGTTTCCAGCCGATCTCGGCGGAAACCACGCAAAAAGCCCATGACTTTGCGAACGAGGCGGCTTGGAAGGCCACCGATCACGCAACCTTCCAAGCGATGGAGGCCTTCGTCCACAACCTGAATACGATGAATTCCCGCGCCGGCGCGCAGGTGCCCTTCAGCTCGGTCAACTACGGCACGGACACCTCGCCGGAGGCGCGCATGGTCATACGGAATCTGCTGACTGCTACGCAGCTGGGGCTGGGCAGCGGCGAAACGCCGATTTTCCCGGTGCAGATTTTCAAGGTCAAAGAGGGCGTGAACTACAACCCCGGCGATCCGAACTACGATCTTTTCCAGCTTGCGATGGAGGTCTCGGCGAAGCGGCTGTTCCCGAATTTCAGCTTCCTCGACGCGCCTTTCAACAAGCAGTATTACAAGCAGGGCGACTACAACCATGAGGTCGCCTACATGGGCTGCCGCACGCGGGTCATCGGCAACGTGCACGACCCGGCGCGGGAAGTCACCTGCGGCCGCGGCAACCTGAGCTTCACCAGCATCAATCTCCCGCGCCTTGCCATCGAAGCGAAAGGCGACGAGGAGCAGTTCTTCGAGAGTCTCGACGACGTCATTGACCTTGTCGTCCGCCAGCTTTTGCACCGGTTCAAAATCCAGTGCTCGAAGCGCGCCCGGAATTATCCGTTCCTGATGGGGCAGGGCGTTTGGATTGACTCGGACAATTTGGAGCCGGACGACAGCGTGGAGGAGGTCTTGAAACACGGCACGCTGACCATGGGCTTCATCGGGCTCGCGGAATGCCTGAAGGCGCTGATCGGCAAGCATCACGGCGAATCCGAGGACGCGCAGAAGCTCGGCCTTCGCATTATCAGCCACATGCGGCAGCGCATGGACGACGAAGCGAAGCGCACCAAGCTGAACTGGAGCCTGATCGCGACGCCGGC
>CAMVJN010000226.1 GCA_947167825.1 uncultured Selenomonadales bacterium
TCCATTATGCTGCAACAGCGGAGGACGTCAAGGCCTATGAGGCAAAATACGGCGCGATTCCCGACGGTGCTTTCGTCGCGCTCCGCACCGATTGGAGCAAGAATTGGCCGGACATGGACAAGCTCTCCGGCACCGCCGCCGACGGCAGCGAAAATTTCCCCGGCTGGTCGCTCTCCGCGCTGAAGTACATTTACGAAACGCGGAATGCCGCTGCGAACGGCCATGAAGCTCTCGACACCGACGCCTCCGCCGAAGCCGCGAAAGCCGGCGATCTCGCCTGCGAGCGCTATGTGCTTTCCAAGAACAAGCTGCAAATCGAGGTGCTGCAAAATCTCGACCGCGTAGCTCCGGCGGGCGCGCTGCTGATTGCCGCGTGGCCGAATATCAAGGGAGCGACGGGAATGCCCGTCCGCGCCTTCGCGATCACACCGAAAAAGAAATAATATTTCCAAACAAAAGGAACGCTGTCTGCAGCCTGATGCATGGCAGCGTTCCTTTTGTTGTCAAGAATGATTCGTGATGTTGAGTTTCGGCTCCGGTGTTCCGAGGGGAACTTCTTTCGTTTCCTCCGCCAATCCCGAAACCTCCACCGACACCGCCGGCGTCGTCGGAATCGGCGTCATCAGCGGCGTGCCGTCCTCCGGCGGCTCTTCTTTCTCCTTCGGCTTTTCCGAAATCTTGCCTTTCGTCATCAGTTCCTCAAGCTCTGACGCGTCCAGCGTCTCACGCTCCATCAGGGCCTCGGCGATCAGATGCAACTTGTCGATGTTGTCGGTGATGATCTTCCGGCATTCCTCGTAAGCGTCCTCGATGTAGCGGCGGATTTCCTTGTCGATTTCCGCGGCGACGTCTTCCGAGTAGTTGCGTTGGTTGTTGAAATCGCGCCCCAAGAAGACCTGATGGTCGCGTCCCTCGCCGTACGTCACCGGGCCAAGGACATTGCTCATGCCGTATTGGGTAATCATGCTGCGGACAATCTGCGTTGCGCGCTGGATGTCGCTGGAAGCGCCGGTGCTGATCTCGCCAAGCACGACTTCCTCCGCCACGCGCCCGCCGAGAAGCGTCTTCAATCGGTCAAGGAGCTCTCCCCGCGTCTCATAGGAACGATCTTCCTTCGGCAGCATCAGCGTGTAGCCGCCCGCGCGCCCGCGCGGAATAATCGTAACTTTGTGGACGGGATCGGCATTCGGCAGCATCATTCCCACCAACGTATGACCGCCTTCGTGGTACGCTGTCAGTTTTTTCTCCTTATCGCTCATGACATGGGATTTTCTCTCCGGCCCCGCCATGACGCGCTCGATGGATTCCTCCAGTGCATCCATGTTGATGGTTTTCCGGTTGCGGCGCGCGGACAAAAGTGCCGCTTCGTTGACCAGGTTGGAAAGGTCTGCTCCGGTGAAGCCCGGCGTGCGCCGTGCGAGGATATCGAGGTCGGCGTCCTCATCCACCGGCTTGCCTTTCGTATGCACTTTCAGGATTGCGAGACGACCGCGCACGTCCGGCTTGTCAACGACAATCTGCCTGTCAAAGCGCCCCGGACGCAAAAGCGCGGGATCGAGAATATCGGGGCGGTTCGTCGCTGCGATGATGATAATGCCCTCGTTCGCCGCAAAGCCGTCCATTTCCACAAGAAGCTGATTGAGCGTCTGCTCGCGCTCGTCGTGTCCGCCGCCGACCCCCGCGCCGCGCTGGCGGCCCACCGCATCAATCTCGTCGATGAACACGATGCACGGGGCGTTCCTCTTCGCCTGATCGAACAAATCGCGGACACGCGAAGCGCCGACGCCGACGAACATCTCGACAAAGTCCGAGCCGCTGATACTGAAGAACGGCACGCCGGCCTCGCCCGCCACCGCCCGCGCAAGGAGCGTCTTGCCCGTGCCCGGAGGACCGAACAGCAGCACGCCCTTCGGGATACGCGCGCCAAGGTCGTTGAATTTTTTCGGCTGGCGCAGGAACTCCACGACTTCCTCCAGTTCCTGCTTGGCTTCATCCGCTCCGGCGACGTCGCCGAAGTTCACTTTGACTTTGTCCCCGCTGCTCATGCGCGCATGACTGCGGCCGAAGGACATCATGCGTCCGCCGCCGCCCTGGGTCTGCTGCATGATAAAGAACCAGACGCCAGCCAACAGCAGGATTGGCAATACCGAAGACAGCACAGCCGTCCACCAGGGCGGCTCCGGCGGGTTCTTCGCGCGAATCTCCACTTTTTTGTCCTGCAGGCGCTTCATGAGCGACGCGTCGTCGTTCGGCGCATCCGGCGTCACGGTCACGAATTCCGTCCCGTCCGTCAGCACGCCCTCGATGATGTTGTTCATCATCGTGATTTTGGCGACCTCGCCTTTGTCCACTTGCTGCAGGAATGCGGAATAGCCCATCTCCTGCTTTGTCGTCGCGCTCTTGACGGAAAAATAGTCAATGAACGTGATGGCGATAAAAATAATCAGCAGGTAAAAACCTATATTTTTCATAAAACGGTTCAACGATCTTGTCCTCCTTCCCCTTTTGGGGAGAAATCGACGTAAAAAACGTT